>CAYTDY010000380.1:0-2072 GCA_964436665.1 uncultured Desulfobacteraceae bacterium | reverse complement strand
ATTGAGCATGATATTGTCTTAACCCAAGACATTATCTTTGATTATATGAAATCAGAAAAAATCAGCCCTGTTCTAAACTTGAATTATTGAACACCCTCTAATAGGTAAAAAAGGGCGCCGTAAATACCGCGCCCTTTTTTATGTTATTTCAGGCCTGCTTCTTTATAATACTTCATGGCACCTGGATGAATGGGTGCGCTCAAGGCCTCCAGCATGTTCTCTTTGGTAAGGATGCCATAGGCCGGGTGCAACTTTTTGAAGTCTTCCAGGTTGTCGAAAATTTCCTTGGTGATCGCATAAACGATATCATCAGGGATGTCGGCGCTGGTCACAAAGGTGGCCTTCACGGCAAAGGTGTTGGCGTCTTCTTTGTTGCTCGCCATGGGATAGAATTTTAACGGGATGTAGGCCTTTGCATAATAAGGCCATTTTGCAACAAGTTCGTCGATGCACGGGCCTTCTACAGGGACAAAATGCACCTTTCTTCTTCCACTGGTGGCCTCTTTGATGGAGCCATTAGGATGACCTACTGTGTAGAAAAAGGCATCGATTCTGCCATCCTGAAGGAACTTGGCAGATTCATCAGCCTTGAGACCCTCAGCCCTCATATCTTTCTCCCAATCTATGCCGCAGGCCTTAAGGGCATCTGTGGAGTTACCTCTCTGGCCTGAACCTGGGTTGCCAATATTGACATGTTTACCTTTCAAGTCCATAAAATTCTCAATACCGGTGTCATCTCCTGCCACCAATACAACGCTTTCCGGGTGAAAACTACAGATGGCGCGAAGCTTTTTTTGCGGCCCCTTATCTTTCCAGTCTTTTGTGCCATTCCATGCCTGGTACTGTCTGTCTGACTGGACAATGCCAAACTCGAGGTCCCCAGCCATGACTGCATTCACATTAAACACTGATCCACCAGTGGATTCCACTGTGACTCTAAGATTATATTGTTTTCTTTTCTTGTTAACAATCTTGCCAATAGCACCACCAGTAGGATAGTAAACACCTGTTACTCCACCAGTTCCGATAGTAACGTATTTGACCTTGGCTGAGCATGTGTCTACATTATAAAATGAAAATACCCCGACCAATACTAACGCCAAACCAAGTAAAAATATCTTTTTCATTTTCTCCTCCTCATATTATAATGTTATCTCTTGACCTTAAAAATTTATAGACTCACCTCCTTCCTTGTATAACTTATAACTTACTTTCCTCTTAAAATTTTTAATTCTATGTGTCAAACAGTTACTATTGTTTTCTAAAAATCTCAAGAATGCCCAGATTCATTTTTTTTACTCACGAAATATACGTCTGGAATTCCTCAAAGGTGTTTTCAAGTTTATTAAGGGCAGATATAGCCTTATCTTTTTTCCTTAAAGCTATTGATGTAATCAAGGCATTTATCAGGCTCATTGGAGCAGCGTAGGATTCTATGTACGTTGGAATCTTTGTGCTTGCAATAAGTGACACATCGGCTAATTTGGCGATAGGAGATAGCTCGCTATTGGTTATGGCAATAACAGAGGCCTCTTTTTTCTTGATTTTTTCTGCAATATCGAACGACTCTCGAGTGTATCGTCTAAAACTTATAACCATGAGAGCATCGTCTTTTTTTACTCCAAGGACCTGTTCAGGTATATCACCAATTCCTGGTGTAAGCAGTATGACTTTCTTTAAAAAAAACCTAAGATTGAAAGCTAAATAAAAGGCCAATGCATAGCTGGATCTTAGGCCGAGCACATATATAGATCTGGCTGAGCATAGTTTTTTTACTGCCTCTTCAAACAATTGATCAGAAATTGTAGCCCTCAATGTTCTGATATTTTCTATATCGCCATTTAAAATTTCCGCAAAGATACTGCCTGGACCCTCCAAGCTTTCTGCCGAGTCAGCCAGCCTTTTTGTGGTAGAAAAGTCTTTTACCACCCGCTGGGCAATTTCTTTTTTGAATTCTGAGAAACCAGAAAAGCCAAGGTTATGTATAAATCGTGTGACCGTAGCCTCAGATACATTGGCTTTCTTTGCGATCTGAAATGAGTTGAGAAGAAAGGCCTCGTTAATATTGTTAT
>CAYTDY010000379.1:0-2101 GCA_964436665.1 uncultured Desulfobacteraceae bacterium | reverse complement strand
TCCTGGCACTCCCTGTAACTCTCCAATTTCTGCCCTGGCTATAGATTGGAGATCTCCCAGATATTTGAGCAATGCCTTTTTTCTTTTAGGCCCTACCCCAGAAATCCTGTCGAGCTCAGATCCTGATAGCTTTTTCTTTCTCCTTTTTCGATGATAATTTACAGCCCTCCTGTGAGCCTCATCCCTAAGGCGCATAAGCAAAGAAAGGACTGGATGATTGCGGGCAAGGATAAGGGGGTTCTTCCTGTTTTGAAGATATATCTTATCCACAGCCCCTGGTTTTCCCCTATCTGCCTTTGCTATAGATATAACAGCAGGTGGGCTCTCAAGGCCAGAGGCGTCTATTGTTTTCTGGGCCATAGACAGATGACCCTTTCCTCCATCTACAACAAAAAGGTCAGGTAGCTTGCCCTTTTTTAGTCTTCTTTTAATTACCTCTACAATCATGGCATAATCGTCTATCCCTTGTACCTCTTTTATTTTGTAATTCCGATAATCAGATTTCTGCGGTAACCCATCAACAAATGTAACTAAAGAAGCTACAGCAAGATCACCTTTCAGATTGGATATATCTATTCCTTCTATGTGTGCTGGTTTCCTTTTTAGTTTAAGCACGGATTTTGCTAAGTCAATGATTGCAGACTGGTCGCTTTTTTGTCTCTTTAATAAATTATTTTCAGCATTTACCACAGCCATATTGACAAGCCTTTTCTTATGTCCCCTGGACGGAACTGAGATAGAAACCCTCTTTCCAGCCATCTCTGTCAACCATTCAGAAATCAACTGTTTATCACCTATCGCATCTGATAGGATTATATCAGATGGTATAAATTCCTTATCTCTATAGTATTGTTTCAGGAAGGCCTCGAGTGCTTCGCTTGAGTTTTCCCATTCACAATGAATGGAATAGCTTCTGCTTCCAACCATGTAGCCACTGCGTACCATAAGAATCACAACCCCTGCATCTTTACCGGTGCGAGATAGACCGATAATATCTTGATCCTTCATTTCAGTGGATACTATTGTCTGCCGTTCCACGGTTTTCTCTACAGCCCTGATTTGATCTCTCAACCTGCCAGCCTTCTCAAAATTAAGATCTCTTGCAGCCTCCCGCATTATTTCCCTTAATTGTGAGATTAATTCTTTGCTGCGCCCCTCTAAAAATAACTTGACCTGATCCACTATCTCCTGATAATCATTTACCCTTACTTCCAAACAACATGGTGCTAAACATCTACCTAATTGATAATTTAGGCAGGGCCTTGATCTCTTAGGGGTTTCCTTTGTTTTACACTTTCTTAAGGGAAAAACGGGGCCTATCAAGCGAAGGGTAGAACGCACTGCTGAAGCGGATGTGAAAGGACCGAAATAAAGAGCCCCGTCATTTTTCATCCTTCTTACAATAATCAGGCGGGGATACCTGTTATTTATGTCCAGCTTAAGGAGGGGATAATTAGCATCATCCTTTAAAATGACATTATACCTGGGCCGATATTTCTTTATAAGATTGCCCTCAAGTATCAGGGCCTCTTTTTCCGTACCAGCTATGATATGCTCTATTTTATGGGCATTCATTAGAATAAGAGACAATTTATAAGGATGATCTCTGCCTCTACTAAAGTAAGAGGAGATGCGTTTATTCAAATTTTTGGCCTTGCCAATATAGATTGTTCTTCCAGACTTATTCTTAAAGAGGTAGACCCCTGGTTCTTGAGGAATGTTTTTTATGGTATCACTATCCAGCATTGCTCATTCTCATCGTTGATTAGTTAAATGGCGAGTGGTTTAGTTTTTTGAGCAGATAGATTATTATACAGTATAATCATGTAAAATTTGTGTAACCAAAGAATTTTCTTAGTATGTAAAGGAAAAATTAATTAAAATGTAACACATTATGTTAAATAGTAAAAAAACAAAAGCTATAAGGAGATTCAAAGGTGATCTTAAAACCGGAGAGGATAGATAATTTAAGTCCTGAACAATATCGGATCATCATGAAAAGATCCGCTGAAGACATAGACTCAATCTATGAAGAGGTAAGGGAAATTGTGCTGGATGTCAGGGATAATGGTGATCAAGTATCCCTCAATCATTACAAAAA
>CAYTDY010000378.1:0-2106 GCA_964436665.1 uncultured Desulfobacteraceae bacterium | reverse complement strand
AGGCCCTCTTTGCAGGTGATGTTATCTTTGAACAGGGAGTGGGGCGCACAGATTTACCTGGAGGTAGTGGCGATCAATTAAAAGATAGTATAGGTCGTTTATCCTCCCTCAATCTTGAACTCTTACTTCCAGGTCATGGTGATATCATCAGAGGACGAGAAAATATAGATAGAAATTTCTCCCTTGTTGAAAATATTTATTTCGGGCTATTGTAAAAAATTTTTAACCACTCTCTATTGATTTGAGCCGCTCCTGGTATCTTTTACGCAAGCCTTTGAGGAACAAATCCCAATCCGGGATTTTATACAGATTGGGTACCACAGCAGAACCAGAGACCTTCATTTCTTGCAAAGACAGGAGAGACTTCTCTGTAAAGTCTTTTTTGGCGTCTTCCTTCTCTGATTGGTATTCATTCTGGAGAATAGTAAGGGGGATTATATAAAAACCAGCAACTTCACTAAGGGCAGATAAAATCGAAGAGTTGTCGCTGTCCAGGTTAAAATGAGCTAAAAGATGTTTTTTAAGGAACTTATATGAAAGGTTACGCTCATTGCTGGCTATTTTTTTCAGTTCTTCCTTTAGCCGGCTTATGGGAAAGATGTTATTCAAGTATCTGTCAAGAAGGCCACCGATCTTTTTTTCCAGCTCTTCCCGTGCAAGGCTCAGTTTTTCATCCTTACTTAGGGTAAGGTTTTTGGTTTTCTCAAGAACCAGATCGAGGGTGCTCTTTATTTCTCCCAAAATGGGCCCCGTGCCTGATTATTAAAGTTTACTGCTAAGCTCTTTTGACCTCCTCCGCGCAGCCTCAAGTGCCTCTATTATAATATCAGTTAAACCTCTTTCACTCATAACACTCAGGCCCTGGCTGGTAGTTCCACCAGGGGAGGTAACCTTATCTCTTAATTCAGATAGGGACTCTTTAGATTCCTTAGCCAATTGAGCAGTTCCCAGGACAGTTTGAACAGCTAAGCTAAGGGCAATTTCCTTTTCTAATCCTAACTTGACCCCTGCATCAACAAGGGCCTCCATTATATAGAATATATAACCTGGCCCACTGCCTGATAGGGCAGTTACCGCATCCATCATCTCCTCATCTACTATGACAGTTTCACCAACCTGAGAGAAGATCTTTACCGCTATATCTACATCCTCTGTTTTTGCCAAAGGACCAGGCGAGATAGCCGTAATTCCCATCCTTACCATTGCAGGGGTATTTGGCATAACCCTGATAATGGATAGATCTCTATCTAATATATCCCTAATCGCTTTTATAGGGACACCAGCGGCAATAGAAATTAGAAGATGATCATCCCTTATTTCATTTTTTACATCCTCTAAAGCAGACTTGATCTCCTTTGGTTTAACTGCCAAAATAATGGTGCTGCACTCTTTAATAAGGATTTGATTAGAATCAGCCTTTCTTACATGGTACTTTTGAGCCAGATTGTCAGCCTTCTCCTCTTTTATATCACTAACAACAAGCTGACCAGCCTTAAATTTCTTGCCTTCAACAATGCCCGCTATCAAAGCGGATCCCATATTCCCTGCGCCTATAAAACCTATTATATTATCCATTTTTTTCTAACCTTGGGTGAAGAACCCTGTAAAAGATTTGATAACTCGAGGTAAGATATGGGTCAAATAAATTCTACCAGCCAAGTATCAGATAGTCATGGATAGAATTGGCTGCCATTCTGCCAGCGCCCATTGCCAGTATGACCGTTGCCTGCCCTGTAACAATATCACCACCGGCCCAGACACCTTTTTTGGTTGTCTTGCCAGTTTCAGCTTCGGCAATTATATTACCCCATTTGTTTAATTTGATATCAGGAGTTGCTTTGGTTAAAAGAGGATTCGCACCGGCACCTATAGAAACAACTGCTGTATCACACTCTGTCTCAAACTCGCTACCCTTAATCGGCACTGGCCGGCGTCTACCTGACGCATCAGGCTCACCCAACTCCATCCTCTGGCATCTTAATCCCACCAAACGACCATCATCATCTCCAATAAAATTAAGGGGCGCTGCCAGAAGAACAAATTCTACTCCTTCTTGCTCAGCATGATGGATCTCTTCGATCCTGGCAGGCATCTCCTCTCTGGACC
>CAYTDY010000377.1:0-2107 GCA_964436665.1 uncultured Desulfobacteraceae bacterium | reverse complement strand
TGGATAGAACTGTGTTTTATTGCAGGGATATTTCGGAAGTAGAAACTATAAAGATTATACCTTTTACGTCAGCCCGTCCTAGTGTAACGTGATGAAATTAGTATATATGAGCTATTGGTTTTTCAAGAATTCAATATCAAACAGCCAATTTGCAATGCCAGGTCCTGGGCCAGAGGTCTGGGTCAGACATAAAAAAAGTGCCGATCTCTAACTGAGTATGACAATGTCATTCTTAAACTGATCTGAATCCAACCTGAGATCTACACTAGCGAGTTTTTTACCATCCCACTTCTTAGAGTTGTCCTCGTGCGGGAGCTTTTCGATGAGATAGGTGATTCCCCACTTATTTAAAAAGTACTCTGTATCCTTAGCTATCTGTTCCATCCTGAGGCGGTATGTTCTGTGGTAGAAATCTTTTCTGTCCACCTTGGAGTAGTCATGATTGTGGATAGCTTCAGAGTCCGGGCAATAATAAATTGTATACCCAGATTTTCTTATGTTAAGGGATAGATCCTTATCCTCATTTGCGATGAATATCCCTTTGCCATCTACCATATCATCAAATCCTCCAAACCCGAACAGCACGTTTCGTTTTGCTAACAGGACCGTCGTAGTATACCACGGCACCTCTCCCTCTCTCATGACAAGAGGATCATATCTGTGGAGATTTGCCATCTGACCAGATTTGGTGAGCCCGATCCCATATACTTTTCCCTCTTTTTCTAGCGTTACCGTGTGACATCCACAGTAGTAGACATTATCCATTTCTGGTTTCAGAAGCTTTGCCCCAACCATTCCGATTCTTTCGTCCTTTTCTGCGGCCTCCTTTAAATGTTTCAGCCACCCTGGTAGTACGAGCACATCATTGTCCATCAGGGCGAGGTATTCTCCCCTTGAATAGTAAATGCCCTGATTTCGCTGACCTGTTGTGCCAGTGCTCTGCTTGTTGTATATGACGTGGACATTCCTGTGCGTATCTTCCAGGGCCGTGATTATTTCTAATGTTTCTCTGCTTGAGCCGACATCGCTTAGGATTATCTCAAACGGCTCTGGCGTGCTTTGAAAAATCGATTCCACACACGCTTTGGTATCATTTCCCCTTTCTGCAGAAATGATGACGACTGATGTCAGGTCAATGAAAGGGGAGCTGTGTTTTTCCCCATACTGATCTAAAGCTGTGGTTCGGCCTAAGTTTATTGTATTGCCATGTCTATCAAGAAATGAGTATCTATTGACTATGTCATCAAGCATTGGTAGTTCCTCTCTATATGTTACATAAGATAATATCTTAACATTTATCCGCCATACTTACGGCGGATTTACTCTGCCAGAGAACAAGCCTCGGCTTTGATAGCGCGGTGAAAGAACTAATAAAATTTATCTATAGTGTAATAAATCATTTAAATTTGTTTATAGGGTTTATGTCAAGCACTAATAGCTCACATTAGTAAGAGATGCACTGGATCAAAAATTGGCTGGCATTTTAGTAAGAACGATAGAAAGAAAGGTGGATCTTTGATCTATGTTTAGAATTTCCTTTAAAAAAAGCGCCTTGAGCTTAATACATATATGCTATATATTAATAACTACACAGGTTCAAAGTTCCGGGTTCACGCCCGCCCGCCCCGATTGCATCGGGACAGGCGGGGTTCAATGGTTATTTGCTGAACCATTAACAGTTAAATGCAGGTTTTTCATGAGCCGGTTGAGGAGACTCTTGGCATGGACAATGGTTCATGGCTCCAAGTTGAACCCCTGAATGGTGAACCCCTGGCCCAGACCTGATTTCAAGAAATTGGATTTAAGAGAGATACTTTTAAATAGTCATGAGTTGGCTTCCTTGATAACGGCCATCGCACCAGGGCGGGCTTGAACCTGACAACCTGGGTAGTTACAAAAGAATAATAATTAATGTATGCCTTCGATTATCAGGTATCAACCTTTAGAGGAAGGTAATAGGGTGAACGGTTCATGTTGGATTTTTGTGTTTAGATGTTATTTTATCCGTTTAGTCGGAGACTTTGAAGATTGATCTTTAAAAAGGTTAAAACAGCACGTGTATACCGACTTTTATCACTTAAAAGAAAAACCCTTTGAACTGACTCCA
>CAYTDY010000376.1:0-2109 GCA_964436665.1 uncultured Desulfobacteraceae bacterium | reverse complement strand
GCCGAAAAATTGGTTCATACAGAAGGTCCTTATGGAGATAATTGAAAGAATTCGGCGGAATGATATAGAGGAAATACCAATTTGTCAATATGAAATTTTCGAAATTTTCGATACTTAAAAAGTTTTGCATAGGAAAAACCGATTGGGTATCAATGGTCTCCTACTTTTTTTACTTTAAGATGGTACCCATTCTCTCCATACTGGGATCATTCCCTGTTTGTAGAAACGGAAAAATCTGAAATCCGAACCACGAAACAAACCTAACTTCCTTAAACAATACGCCAGTGTAGACGAGGTGGCCGAATACTCTTCTGTTCCGGTGAGTGTGTTAGGGGGTTAGTTCGTCTTTAGAGCTAGGGAGTATTAGTTATTATTAAGTAGTTTAAGTAATTTTTTGTTATTTTTTTCTTGACAATCCAAAATCTTATGTTAATTAAACAATTTTGAGGGTGGTATTTATCAGCAGGAATAGAGATATGTTAACTACTAAAGAGGTAGCTAATTATTTAAAAATAAATGAAAAGCAGGTCTACAGGCTTATAAAGGAGAAAAAGATCCCTGCGACCAGAATTACCGGCAAATGGACCTTCCCCAGAAAATTAATTGAAGAGTGGATAATAGAAAGTGCCAATGAAAATGTAGGAAAGAAAAAGAGAAGAGAATTGAAAGATCATATTGTGGTAATGGGAAGTAACGATTTTACTATTGAACTTCTTTCCCATGAGTTAAGCAGGAGGTTTCCGGCATTTAGTCTCTCTTTCTCCAATGTTGGAAGCATAGGGGGGCTTATTGCTTTAGGGAGGGGAAGCAGTCATATAGCTGGTTGTCATCTCTTTGATCCAGATACAGGCAAATACAATATACCGTATTTGCCACGCTATCTGCCTGATCTGGAAACCATTGTGGTTAATCTGGTATACCGTGATTTAGGTCTGATATTACAACCTGGAAATCTGCTAAATATTACCAGGATTGAGGATCTGGGCCGACCTGGAATTAGAATCGTCAATCGCCAGGAGGGATCAGGCACAAGAATTCTCCTCGATTTTGAACTCAAGAGGCTGGGAATTGATTCTAACAGGATCAATGGATACGAAAAGGAGGTCAACACCCATAATGAAGTGGCTATGGCAGTGCTAAGCGGGATGGCTGAAGTAGGCTTAGGGATATTGTCAGCGGCAAAAATGCTGGGTTTGGAATTCATCCACATTACCAAAGAGAGATATGATCTTGTTATTCCTAAAGAAAATTACTCTGCCCGACCTTTGACTGCCTTGCTGGAGGTAATCAGGTCTCAGGAATTTAGAAAAAAAATAGAACAAATGGGGGGCTATGACACCAGGGATTCGGGAAAGATAATATCAGAATAATAATATTTTAAGAAACTCCGATCTATCTTCCCTAAGGATAATAAATCTAAGAGAGATAGACGATAGGGTATGGTTGGAAACGATCATGCCTCCCGTGTTTGAAAAGGAGTATGAATAAGAAAGTCAGCATCCATTTTCAGACACGGCGCTGGCTTTTTTATTGAAAAAGGAGGTTTCTGCTGGGCCGGCTAAAGTCCTTTAGCAGAAAACCTCCCCCGGAACACTAAAGAAAGGCATTTGCCTTCTTTAGCGACCATTTTTAGTTTAGACATCTAGTTCCTGTATGTAAAGAAAAAGGTGAATTTTGCAGAGGGAGACCGTCTCCGCTTCCTGGCCTCTCCTGACGCTATCTTGATAGTATGGAAATCCCATTTTTTTAAGTCCACCGCAGGCGGACGCTATATAAAATCGTGAAGCGATTTTATATCTTGAAGAGAAAGGAGGTGATTTCGATAAAGGTTCGTGGAAGGAATAGGCTAAAAGGAGTGGTAAAAGAGGTAGTATTAGGAGAGGTGATGGCCAAAGCGGCCCTTCAATTGGGGGATAACCGGATTTTTTCGGCACCTGAGAAGCTGCTGAAAAGATGTTGATCAAGCAAGGGAGGGAAAATGCTACCTTGATCAAGGCTAACGAGGTGATACTGATGGAAGAGTAAGGTAAAAAGCGGTCTATTCTTAAAACGGCCTTTGGCACACCGCGTGGTGAAGAAGCGATTAAGATCGTGTTTGGAATTAAAGCT
>CAYTDY010000375.1:0-2114 GCA_964436665.1 uncultured Desulfobacteraceae bacterium | reverse complement strand
TGGCAGTTTGCTCCTCACTCGATCTAAGGTTTCCCTATAGCTGCACTCCTGCTTGGTGGCAATTGTTCAAAGGACTTTACGAGATTGGAGTACAGGTGGTCGCCACTCCTTACCAGGGACCCGCCGTAGAAAGTCTTTGGTGGAAGGCCTATCCCAATCCCTGCCAAACAGAGGGGGCACTATTTGCATCCGCTAGGAATGTACTAAGGGGATTGACCAAGTCTACTAAGGGAGAAGAAGGACAAAAGCACGATATAAAAGATAGCCTGACTGACAAGGTGGTAAGAAGCTTAGCTCACACTTGCATTCGTCCAAGATGGGAGAAACATGTGGGTAATATTCTCAAGAAAGAGGAGGATGTAGATACCATAGTTGTCTTCACCGTTCCCTTAAATCACTTCAAAGGTCTTCCTACCTGCATCAAAGAAAAGTATCATATTCCTATTTTTTACTATGATGGAGATGTTCCGGCCAGCTTTCCCCAATTTGGTGGATTTAAATCTGGCTTCAGCATCTATCAGGGAGCTGACTTAAATGAATACGATGGTTTCATTTCCAATTCTAAGGGCGGGGTTTCCGAATTAGAGAAAATGGGAGCAAAAAATGTCAGTGTCCTTTATTATGGAGCGGATCCGACTTTCTTTGCCCCTTTAAATGTTAAGCAAGACATAGATATTTTCTTCTACGGCCATGGGTATGAGTACCGAAAGGAATGGATTGAGGCTATGATAAATATACCCAGCAAAAGGCTTACCAAAAGCCGATTTGCCATTCGCGCTACAGGATTTCATATCGATTTAGGCAATACAGAAAGGCTGCCCTACGCCTCCTTTGCTAAGCTAAGGGAGTACTCTTGTCGAAGTAAAATCAATCTAAACATAACCAGAAAAGCTCATGCCTCTCTTTATGCTTCCTCGTCTTCTCGTCCATTTGAATTAGCCTCAATGGGCTGCTGCATCGTCTCCAATCCCTACAAAGGACTAGAGGAGTGGTTCGAGCCAAAGAAAGAAATTTTCATAATTGAAAGTGCAGAAGAAGCCATCGACATCTATGAGTGGTTGCTTAAAAACGACGTAGAAAGACGAAAGGTAGGTGAGCAGGCAAGAGAACGAGTATTGCGGGAGCATACATACAAACATAGGGCAAGAGAGTTAGTCCGGGCATTAAAAAAGAATTTAAGGGTCTCAGATATGGTAAAAAACAAGCTTTTCTGAGTTTTGCCTATCCGATGTGAAGGGTGGGCTATGTTTTGATTTTTTTTCTCTCCTGGATTTTGTTAGGTGAGAAGGTCTCTTTCATACGATTTTCAGGCATAGCACTAATATATCTGGGGTTTCTTCTCATTGCCAGGACTTGAGGCTAGGAGGGTAGTAGTTTTTTTATTTCATCTTTAGGAGGAAAATAGATGGATGTTGGCATAAGAACACTCGAAACTATGTCTAAAGCAGATAGATTCAATCTTAGATTCAACTATCTTCGAAGAGTAAGATTATGAAAATCTCGGTCATTATGCCTGTTTTTAATGAGAAGGAAACCCTTCAACAGATTTTGGAAAAGGTCAAAAATGTTAATATCGAAAAGGAGATAATAATTGTTGATGATTATTCTACTGATGGTACTAGAGAGATTTTAGAAAAAATAAGCGATGACAATGTTAAAGTGATTTATCACTCCGAGAACAAAGGTAAAGGTGCCGCCATTAGGACCGCGCAGGAGCATCATATTACCGGCGATATAGTTATCATTCAGGATGCCGATTTAGAATATCAACCGGAAGATTATCCTCGGTTGATAAAACCCATTGAAGATGGCTTTGCTGATGTTGTGTACGGTTCCAGATTTCTTGGTACCCACAGGGTTTTTATGTTCTGGCACTATTTTGGCAATGAGCTCTTAACCTGGTTGACCAACGTCCTATATAACACTATGTTGACAGATATGGAAACCTGCTACAAGGTTTTTCGTGCTGAAGTTTTCAAAAAGCTAAATATAAGATCCAACAGGTTCGACTTTGAGGCGGAGATTACAGCGAAGGTATTTAAACAGAAATTACGAGTTGTAGAAGTGCCAATAACCCACTATGGGCGGGGATACGAGGAAGGGAAAAAAATCAC
>CAYTDY010000374.1:0-2118 GCA_964436665.1 uncultured Desulfobacteraceae bacterium | reverse complement strand
TCGATTTAATGAGAACATTACAGAAACCAAGAAATCATCAGGGGGAACCCTCACCAGGGAAATTAATCTTGGAGGCTTCGTCCCAATCGGGCTCCGGCCTCGCTTCCAGCCCATAGGGTAGAGCCTAAGCTCTGGGGGGAATACTGGAATTATGGGGATAATAGTTATTAGTTATTCGAATAACTATAGTGAACGACCAAGGAAAGTAGTCATTGCGAGGAACGACAGTGGTTGCGAGGCGGAGCCGAAGCAAACTCGGAGCTGGTAGTCCAGAAAAGCACAGGGTCATTACCAAAAATCAAGTCAAAAGGGATTCTTCGCTTCGCTCGGAACAGGCTCCGCAATCTCATGGGATTGCTTCGCTACGCTCGCAATGAC
This sequence comes from uncultured Desulfobacteraceae bacterium, assembly GCA_964436665.1. Taxonomy (GTDB): domain Bacteria; phylum Desulfobacterota; class DSM-4660; order Desulfatiglandales; family B25-G16; genus CAYTDY01. The sequence continues at coordinate 1,740 of CAYTDY010000374.1, read as the reverse complement.
ATTGTGTTGATTGTCAAATTATTTAATTCGTTCACTATAATAACGAATAACGTAAATAATCTGCATAAATTAATTGGTACTAAAAGATCTATGATATCAATACTAAGAGGTTGAATATGACATCATCATTTAAAAAGTCTCTGGAATCGGGTAAATTTGTGGTCACCTCTGAGGTGGCACCACCCAAAGGGACTAATCTGGAAAAGATGCCCCACCATATTGAGCTTTTAAAGGATAAGGTGGATGCCATGAATGTAACCGATCACCAGAGCTCTGTCATGAGATTCCCTTCTCTGGGAGGTGCCCTGCTTGTAAAAGAGATGGGTGGAGAGCCCATTTTGCAAATGACCTGTCGAGATCGAAATCGCTTAGCTCTCCAGGCCGATCTTTTATTTGCTGCGAGCAGGGGTATTCAGAACGTGCTTTGTCTTACAGGTGATTCTGTGATTTTAGGTGATCATAAGGAGGCAAAAGAGGTTTTTGATATGGATTCGAGTCAACTCCTCGCTACAATACGACGGCTGGAGAAAGGAAAAGATCTGGGGGGAAATGACTTGGACGGAAGTGTATCTTTTTGTGCGGGAGCAATTGTTACACCCGAAGCCAACCCCCTTGAACCCCAGCTCATCAAATTTGAAAAAAAGATTGAGGCAGGTGCTGAATTTATCCAAACACAAGCGATCTACGACCTGGATAATTTTAAAAAGTTTATGGATTATGCTAAACAGTTTCCAGTGAAGATATTGGCCGGCATTATTCTGCTTACCTCAGCCCCAATGGCCAGGTTTATGAATAAGAACGTGGCTGGTGTCAACGTGCCCCAGGAACTGATTGATGAAATGGCCTCTGCACCAAAGGGCAGGGCACTGGATAAGGGTATTGAGATCGCTGGACGGATGATAAAGAGGGTAAGGGACGAGAAGATGTGTGATGGTGTACACATAATGGCTATAGGCAGGGAGGAACTGGTACCAGATATTATCTCCGCAGCAGGTTTAAGCTGACCTTCCAATCCCCCTTGCAGACATAACATGCTTCTATTGATGCAGAAAAGGTGCAGGGATATACATAAGTAAACTAAGTCCTGATAAAAGATATTGCATAATTCTATTCAATTTTTGGCCTTGGGTAAAGCCCACTTCGTTCCACGATCTCCGGTACCATCTCTTCCCATTCTATAGCCATTATGTGAAATCCTCTTACTCCCTCCACCTCTTTGAGACGTTGTATGGACTCTACACAGATATTAATTCCTTCTTCGGGCTGCTTTTCTTTGGGGACTCCACTCATTCGCTCAACCACTTCATCTGGGACATCCATTCCTGGAACACGCTTTTTCATATATTTTGCCATGCCTGCTGATTTGAAAGGCGTGACCCCTGCCAGGATATAAACCTTCTCGTGCAGACCTCGGTCTCGGGCCTGTTTCATCCAGAGTTCGAATTTCTCTAAGTTATAGATGCACTGAGTTTGAATGAATTCAACACCGGCTGCTATCTTCTTGGCAAGGCGGGGAACACGGATTTCAAAAGGATCTGCAAAAGGGTTGGCCGCTGCACCAACAAACATCTGAGGAGGTCGGTTGATATCATCCCCGCCTAAGAATTTTCCTTCATCCCTCATATATCGCACGGTCTGTATCAACTGTATGGAATCTATATCAAAGACATTCTGGCCCTGGGGATTATCGCCAAAACTTTGATGATCACCGGAAAGACAGAGGATGTTGTGGATGTCAAA
>CAYTDY010000373.1:0-2121 GCA_964436665.1 uncultured Desulfobacteraceae bacterium | reverse complement strand
CCAAAAGGGCCTCTTAAGGCAATAAGATCCCCCTTCTGTAATTCAAATAGGGCGCTGGTCACCGAACCGGCCTTTCGAATACAGATTTCAATGATTCCTGGTCTTGTAGGCGGTGATGAAATTGATATGGGGGCCTCTCCAACGCCTAACACAGTCACCTCAACAAATTGACCAGGGGCATGAGAAAAAGATCTGGCCACATCTTCATCAACAAATTTGAGCTGAAAAAGTCTGTGGTCGCTCATTTGAGGTAAGATTCTTTCAATCCTGGCCAAATTGGGTTGAAAGATCAAATCAATGTCTTCTTTTCTCTTCATCTCGAACTCCACTTTTTTACTCTCATTTAACCTTCTTTTTTCGCCTGAAAGAATTTGGGAAAGTTAATCTTAAAGGTTGTTCCTTCACCGAACTTGCTTTCCACATCAATCATGCCTCCATGTGCATCCACCATCTTCTTGACAATGGATAACCCCAGCCCGGATCCTTTTACAGGGGCATTTCTCCGGCCATCAACCCGATAAAATTCATCGAATATCCTTGATAGATGCTCCTCACTAATCCCTAAGCCATTATCACTGATTTCGACCCGTACCTCATCATCTCCTCCATACAATTTCACCTTTGCCCAGCCACCCGGCTTATTATATTTTATGGCATTACCGATCAAATTGGTAAAGATCTCTTCCAAAAGCATTTTGCTTCCCTGTATAGGGGACAAATCCTTAGGGGTGTCAAGGCTAAGGCTTACCTTTTTTTCTTCGGCCAAGGACTTTAATACCTCAATAGATTCCCTTGCAACATCCGATAAATTAATATCTTGAAAATGCTCTGCTATTTTCATGGGATCAAAGGTAGCAAGATTGAGCCATCGACTAAGTAGCTCGAGCAACTCCTTCATTCTCATATTGCAGCGATCGATCATCTCCTTGGCTTCTGAAGAAATTTCACCAGCCATGCCCCCAAGGATTACTTCCAGATATTGCACTGTGGCCGCTAAGGGGGCTCTCAATTCATGGGAGACCAAGGAGATCATATTTCTTCTTCTCATCTCTCTTTCTACCCTTAAGGCCTCGCTTTCTAAAAGCAACTGCCTTCTCTCCAGTCCCCGTGCAACAATAAGAAGAATTTCGTCTGGCGTAAAAGGTTTGGGTATAAAATCATAGGCACCTCTTTTCATTGCATCCACTGCAGAAGATACTGTGGCATAACCAGTGATCACAATCTTGATAACATTTACGTCTGAACTCTCTATTTCCTCCAAAACAGCCATGCCGCTCATGCCTGGCATCTTTAAATCGACCAACACAAGGTCCGGCCGAAATTCCTTAAAAAGTCTCAATCCTATATCACCGTCTTCCGCACTTTTTACAATATGCCCCTCTGCTATCAAGATTCGCTTGCAGGAATCCCGTATCACCTTTTCATCATCTATGACTAATATACGAGCTTTATCGACTGACATTCATAGCCCCTATTGATTTTCAGAAAAATAATTATAGAATTGAAAAATTATCTCCTTGTTTGTTTTTTAATAGCTGAGGGTGAGGTTCTGTGAAATTTAATTTTTGAAAATATATAAATGAAAGCTCAAATAAGTCTCTTCACCTTATCTAACAGCGCCTCTGCACTGATTGGTTTTTGCACATAGTCCTCTGCATCCAGATACTCTCCGTCTGTCTCGGGATTAAATTTAAGGCCTGTCACCTCTGTAACAGCAGTTATAATGATAACTGGGATGCTTCTATAACGATCATCATGTTTTAAATCGTAACACATATTAAAACCGTCATCATATTTTTCCATCATTACATCCAGCAGTATTAAATCCGGCATCTTATCATCGATTGCTTGCAGGCCATCTTTTACATTGCCTGCCACATCGACATCATAGTTAGCACTTGACAAAATTTTTTGAATCGCAGTAGAAAAATCGGGATCATCATCAACAATAAGAATCCTTTTCTTTTGAGTCATACCCCTACCTCCCTTTTTCCAAATCTTAACCTCCTTACATTTACCAGATTTCTGCGCTAAGCCGCTGTTCGAGCCAAAGCTTCTGATTTGGTTTAAGCGGCCCCATGTTTTTCTCTATCCACTCAATGTCGCCGGTTAGCAAAGCAA
>CAYTDY010000372.1:0-2126 GCA_964436665.1 uncultured Desulfobacteraceae bacterium | reverse complement strand
AAAGTTCTCTCCGTTAAATCAAATTAAGAGATCCAGGAATCATTCGAGTAATCAGTAGGGAATGGGCAGCAGTAAAATAGTTAGAGCATTATTGTGTATGCTATTCTGAAAGCTATGGAAATAAAGGAGGAAAGGGGAGCCTGTAGGGCTACTTTTTAATTGGAACGAGGTAGACTGAACTTTTGGTACATTGGCAAACTGTGAGTATTGAGTATTCCTTATTAGTTATTTGTCAATTATGGTGATATCTGAGAGCCTAAGTGAGATAGAATATCTTCAATTTATTCAATAAATTTCTCAGCATTGTTATATTGATCTTGAGCTTCTTCCACTGAGGTCTCTATAAAATCTTTATAATCCCCATCTTGCCGCAAGTCCCTGCCCTTCATAAGCATTCGGCCCAAGTCTTTTGTAACAATCCCTGTTTTCACAAAATGCTGATTGAACAAAGAAACAACGCCAGTATGTTTGCTGCTATCAAGATGTTTGGTGGCCAAAAGGGCTCTTGCTGCTGTAAACATGGCATAATAAGACCTGGATATGGCATCTTTAGACTTGCTGTTTTCAAGAAGAATTTTGGCTGAACCCAACTTCTCTTTGCTGTTTTATATTCGATATCTTACTAAATCGGTTGTCCTTTCATTTAGACTCATAATACAAACCCTTCATTGGCTAATGATTCTATGAAAGGAGTATGAGCATTTACATTATGCTGATATTCTTCTTGGGAAAAGACGGTTAGTGAAATCTTTGAGTCGTATTCTAATTCAATATCCAGTAGCTTTTCATAGAGGGTATCGATGAGGTATTTGCTACGTTCCTTGAGAATAATCAGGATGTCGATATCCGAATCCTGGGAATAATCACCTCGAACCTTGGAACCAAATATTTTGGTTTCTATAAGCTGGTCTTTTAAGTTTTTTCTGATGGCTGAAACAAATGCCTTTACTGCCTGTTCTTCTTTTTTATTTAGGGCTAAATAGTTGTTCATTGGTTTGCCTTATAAATTATGATTTACATACTTAAATATCAGATAAAGTACTATATGTCAATTGTGGCAAGCTAACATGGGCACAGAGGACAGGGTACTTTAAAAGATTCTGGATGAAATATTAGTATACTGAAGAAGATCTACGATAAGGTGAAGCGAGGGTAAATAGCTGGGGATACAGACCATGAGACCGGTTACGGCATAAACTTTCGGCAGATGGCCGCTGAAGATGATAGGATCATTTTGACTGGATACATCACCGGCGAACCTTTAAACCAGGTTTACACACATGCACGACTGTTTGTTCTCCCATCTTACCATGAGGGGCTTCCAATTGCCCTGCTCGAGGCTCTGAGCTATGGCCTTCCCGTGATAGTTTCTGATATACCTGCAAATAAGGAAGTCGAATTGCCCCCGGAAAGGTATTTTAAATGCGGAGATGTGGGTGATTTGAATGAGAAAATGGAAGTTCTTCTGGAAAAAGAATTATCAGAAGAGGAGCGCCAAGAGATAAGGAAACAGATTAAAGAGAAATACAATTGGGACAGGATAGCAGAGCAGACGATTGGGGTTTATCGCAAGGCGCTGAGTGCCCCGGTTAAATACGCTTCGCTGTCCTTCGGAATTTAACCCCAATGGAATATAACTACAACTTCATTCCATAGGGCAGGCGGGGTAAACCCCAGTGAAATAAGTTAATGCATTCAACCCCGATTGAATATAAATGAGATTCAATTGGGCAGGCGGGGTAAAAATTTAGGGATATATGTCAATAAGTATTGGGAGAGAGGCGAAAGTGAAAGATGGGTAAGGGCTTAATCAGTAAACCTTCTGAGTTCTTTATAAAAATTTTCGCGTGAACCTATAAAGATAACCAAAACCTCCTTTTTATTATTATCTATATCATAAACTGCACGATATTGGACACCAGCATGAGACATTTTTATATAACGCAGCTCAGTTTTAAGTCCTTTAAGAAGGCTACCTTTTTTATATGGATCATCCTCAAGTTCCCATAATCGAGACTCGATTTCATCTCGAATATGCCTATCAAGTCTCTCATATTGTCTCTTCGCTCGTGGGCTAAAAATATTTCGTATTTCATTGTAAATCTTTCAATCTAATACTTTCACCC
>CAYTDY010000371.1:0-2134 GCA_964436665.1 uncultured Desulfobacteraceae bacterium | reverse complement strand
TGAAGTTAATGGCCTGTATCATGGATTCATGGGTGCCTGTATCGAGCCATGCAATGCCCCGGCCTAATTTTTCAACCTTTCCCAAAAATCCGGTTATTGCCCGTTTCTTCAAGGAAATCGGGCGCGCCGATGAGCTGGGTTCGGGAGTAAGAAATCTTTTCAAATACTGTCAGCATTATTCCGGAGGAGGGTCCCCTGAACTTATAGAGGAAGATATTTTCAAGTGTGTTGTGCCTCTTACCCCGCAAGTCACCGAGCAAGTCACCGAGCAAGTTGAGAAGAGTAATAAAATTCTTGAGTTTTGTAAGACCCCTAAGACATCATCTGAAATAATGGCCTTTCTGGGGTTAAAGCATCGCACTAAGCAGAGCATGAAAATAAAAACCCCATATCTCTTATCTAAATGAGAAATGGGGTTTGAGTATAAACTTCATGTATCCCCCTGCTAAGGATTAAAACATTGAGCGGAACAGTAGCCTAATGCTATTGAATTGACCCTCTTTTGTCAAATAATATCAATTTTTCATCAATTCTACTCATTGTTCTTTATTTTCCCCTTATTTTCTCGATTTATTCTGTGCATTAACCTGTGCAGGATTTAATTGTATGATGGCAGTATCTGTGGTGTGGGGTATTAGATTGGGTGCGGATGTGGCATGGTGTGACCTTTTTATACTCTGCAATCGGGAAGTGCACTTCAAGGAGTCGTTTGCATTCCTTGGGTATTATTAATATTACCCTTTTTATTACCCTCTTTTAAGGGTATTACCCTTTTTCCTCCATTTGGCCCCAGGACCCCGACCCTGGCAAGTAATCTTACCGTCCTTTTTCAGATTCCGCAGTACTCGTCTAACCATATCGTGGCTAACTCCGGGGCAGGAGATGTTTATTCAAATAAATCAGAATGGGTGCCTGTTCTTTCAAGAATTATTTCGGAATCTATTATCTTGTAAATCAACAGCCAATCTTGCTCTACATGGCATTCTCGCCTGCCTTTATAGTTGCCTATCAATTTGTGGTCTTTATAATTAACGTCAAGACGTTCTTCATCTACAAGTTTTTTGATAATATTTTTGATTTTTGCTGGGGCCTTCTCTCGTTTCTCCATTCTTTTTAGATCTTTTGCAAATTGCTTGGTATACGATGGAATTCGCATTTATATACCTAACTTATCGAACATATCGTCTGCGTCTTCACAACGGATAAGATTCCTATTTGCGTCTGTGTCTTTGAATACCTTTTCAGTTGTTTTGTTGGGGATAACAACATTAAATGGCAACCCATTCCTTAACTTAACTTGTCGATAAAATAGGTTTATTGCTTCAGTGGTGGAGAGACCCATCTTCTTGAAAAGTTTTTCGACGTCTTCCTTAAGAGTAGGCTCAACTCTTGCTCTTATTGTTGCTATTTTTACCATATCTTTCACCTCCATATAAATAAAATAGCCCAGATGGGCTACATAAGTCAACAAATATTTTGAAGCCCATATGAGGAATCTAAAGAGTTTCAATACTCCCGACCAAATCATAGGTATGGGCCTCTGTTATTTGCACGGGAACAATTTCACCTACATTGGCATATCCCTTATTTATCAGCACCTGGCCATCTACATCAGGTGCCATTGTTGCTGTTCGTCCGGTCAGCAATAGATCTGTTTCAGGGCTTGGTCCTTCAACTATTACTGGCACTGTTTTACCAACCAACTCTTTATTGATATTTCTACTGATCTCTGCCTGAATCTCCATAATCTCCTGAACCCTATCTTCCACTACATCCTGAGGTATGATATTTTTGAGCCTTGCGGCATGGGTGCCTTTCTCCGGGCTGAAAGTAAAGACACCTAATCTTTCAAATTTAGCCTCTCTTATAAAATTGCATAGCTCTTTAAATTGTTCCTCAGTTTCTCCTGGAAAACCGATCATTAGCGTTGTCCTTAAGGCTATCTTTCTTGATCTGCTTCTTATTCTTTCTATTAATTGTGGTATTGATTCCAACTCTAAAGGGCGTCCCATGGCCCTAAGGATATCTGGATTCACATGCTGAATGGGTACATCAAGGTATGGGCACAGCGCTTCTTCGGAATCAATAAGCTCAAGGATTCCTTCAGTCAAATGATACGGATGAGCATAAAGAA
>CAYTDY010000370.1:0-2159 GCA_964436665.1 uncultured Desulfobacteraceae bacterium | reverse complement strand
AAAACTAAACTTGGCAATCAAGGGGCTTATCATGGGTTGAAATTCTGAGCCGACAAAAAGCACCTTAGGTGTGCCGTCGGAAATAACATATTCAACCTCTTGCGGGCTTAGACGCCAGTTTACAGGAAGCATAATGGCGCCTATTTTAGCGGCAGCACCATAAAGATACATATATTCCAGACTGTTCATTGCCAAAACGCCAATGCGATCACCCCTCTTTAAACCAAGATTGATCAGTCCATTAGAGAGCCTGTCCACATTCTCCAAGAACTGACTATGGCTTATCCTTTGGTCTCCAGATATCAGGGCAGTCTTATTATTTAGCACTCGTGCATTACGTTTGATCACCTGATAGATTCCGTAGTCATAGAGTCCCATTCACTTCCTCCTCTATCTATTAAGATCAGTTCATCAAGGGCTCTAACGCCAGCATAAGCTCATTTTTTCTGCTTCTAGGTTGAGGGAATTCATTAAGCCCACGATGCCCATTTTGGCTGTGCTGTAATTAGTCTGCCCAAAGTTGCCGAAGAGTCCAGCAATCGAGGCTGTCATGACGATGCGGCCGTAACCTTTTTCCTTCATCTTTATCTCTTTTAGCCAATTTGACCTGAATAAACGAACTTAGATGCTCGCCTTCTGATTGGAAATTCCACTCCAGATGATATCAAATAATACATTGGACTGACTCGCCAGGCCTTCCTTTTGCCCTCTATAAACCCACATTCTAAATGACCTCATTATTAAGCCCCAAAATAAATCCAATACCAACCCAGCACGAATATTCGGGTTTAGATATCCATTTTCTTGCCCCTCACGAAGCACTCCAATCCATATGTCAGTCAGCTTTTTCTGCCTATAAGTCTTATCTAGCATCCAGGTTTTTTCTGGAATTGTGATAAAAATAATTTTGCCTAACTCAGAGTTTCTTTCGTAGAAATCGAGCGCTACCCACAGAACTTTTCTTAGCTTCTCTTTGATGTCTTCTATACCCTGTAAGTGGTCGATTAATCGTTCAGTTAGTTCCGATAATTCCTTGTCTACAAAATAGAAAAGCAATTTCTCTTTACTTCCGTAAAACTTGTAAAGCGTTCCTAAACTTATTCCAGACTTGGATGAAATATCTCGCATATTCACTTCGTGATAAGCTTTTGCAGAAAAAGTCTCGATCACCACCTTTACAAGCCTTTTTTCGATGGTGGAATCGGGATGCTTTGAAGGTCTTGAAACATTGTTCGTCATGATAATATTGTTAATCTATTGTAATTAATGGTTTTTTCAACAAAATGTAATAAAAGAAAAGATTTCGTTGTCAAATTTATATCATAGTTATATATTTATTTTTTGGAATGTCAAGAAAAAAATTTGATTAGATATAAATTATTAAAATCATTTCATAATCTTAATATTATTATTGCAGAACATTGTTTTTAAGTTAACCGGTTTCTTCGAATTTAGGAAAACATGATGGCGCTGGGCGAAAATAAAAGGTGCTAGGAGGGAAGACCACGTCCGTGCATTCTCTGAACCAGGAAAGAGGGGGGCAAGGTCCCTAAACAAAATTGATAGGTTAAATTATTGAGGACATAAAATGAGATGGGGTCCGATTTTTTATTTTGATACATTCATCTGGGGCACTATTAAAACTCCCATCTGAGAAATCTGACACAATAGGACCCCACAGAGCAATGAGGAGAGATTCCTGGCACAGATTGCTCACATTCTATCGCCGGGATACCCAAGAAGATTCTACCTCTCCGGATATTCAACAGGGCAGGCATGTTATCCGGGGAGCAAAGGCCAGAGTCAAAAGAACGACCAAAATACAGATACAGGCTCACACCACCACAGACAATACCCCCATAGGCAATCTGAACAGTGAACCGTGTCTTGGCAGGACAGGGGGACGAGAAAGAGAGGAGACCCGCAGTCAAGAAGATGATAAGTGCTATCCTGCCAGGAAGTCTCATTCTATCCCTTCCGCTATCAGGGTTACCATCCTATTACCAGGATAATTCAGGGTTTGGATTTTCATCAAAGGATTTGCTCATATATTCCTGGTTCTCCTTGCATCAATATGTTTGATCACCTCTTCCATATCAAGGGAAAATAGGCTGGAGTTTCCTTAGCAATTTTGATTACAACTATTCAGCCACTAAGAC
>CAYTDY010000369.1:0-2171 GCA_964436665.1 uncultured Desulfobacteraceae bacterium | reverse complement strand
TGGTTTTTGGGACAGACTACCCCGGCGTCAGGCAGCGGCCCTACGTGGACATGCTTATGAGCCTGAACAGGTACGCCACCCACGAGGACCTAAGGATACCGCTGGACAAGATATCGGCTATGCTGGACAGGAACGTCCAGCCCCTACTTCCTTAATGTTAAGGATCCTTAGAAGTGCTCTAAGGTGAATAACTAACTCGTTTTTCAATATGGGGGTTTAGGAATACATTAAATAAATAAAAAATTAAGTGAAAAAAAGGACATAATCTCGAAAAAAATTATACGTACATCACTAAATTCAAGTATATAACTCCAAACATCATATCAATGTCCCCCTTTTCATACAACATCAGGATTCCTCACACAGAACCAATAATGCCAAGAATCTCAGGAATCTTACACGCCACAATCACATTATCCGGTGACGAAACAACCAGGGAGAATGCTGAAAAACTATTCTTATTCAATAATTCAATCTTCATTAAGTCTGAATTCGCAAAATCATCATATCGCACGATCAAATACGCATATGAAAACTATGCGATCCCTATTGGTGATGGATACGGAATCAGGCCAGAACTAATGGTTCCCGCGATGAAAGAAGTGGATTGTTTGATCTTTGAGCTAGGGTCTATCCTCGATTTTCTTGCCAGAGAAGTGAACATTGCATTTGGGCTTGGAATACCTTTGAAGAGTGTTGGGTTTAAACAAGTAGCAACGCAATGTGAGTCCATTTATCCAGACGATGAGATAACCTCCCTATTTTGTGGGTTTGCTAGTTCTGATCTTCATCAGTATTTCAGAGAAATGAGGAATAGGATCACGCATAGGCTACCATTTGTCTTGAAGGGTGTGGATGACCAGTTTTTCTTACCGGATGATCCAGAAAGTGACGAGGTAGAGCAAAAAACAGATAGTAAGATTGACTTACTAGAAACTTGCGAGAAATGGTTGTTTGAGATCCTTGAATTTGTAGATCAGGCTAGTTTTTTGATATTCAAAGCCGTATCTAATTATGAATTTATGGATGGTGAGGGAAAACCTGTTTCTGAGGAAGAATGGGTTGAAACAAGTAGGAAACAGATTCTTGCCAAATTAAGGGCCTGGCAAAAGTCGTAAAACGACAACTCCTTTAACGTCCTTTCTAGGAATTTCTTTCTTTTTCATCATTATATTGCGTACACATTTTCGAAGTTTTAAAATTCATTTTACAAGTCCCACTTGATACTGTCTGACTCCATATTATAAAATCCTGCAACATATGGCTTGGTGATATGCCCTTCTTTCCTATAACTCCATATCTGGTAGTTGCTTCCGTATCGATCACCATCTTCGTTTAATTTTGTCAATCCTGATGCTCCATAGTAATTTTTAGCTATATTGGGTAGTATAGGAATGATATCATGAGCTTTTACGCTATTTGCCCCAAGAATACTCTGGGCTAATATCCAGGCAATATCATATGTACATGCGGAATAGAAACCCAAGGGTTGGTTAAGCAAGGCAAAGTACCTGTCATATAATTTGGTGAATTTCTCGGATTGTGCAGGTGCTGCTACTGGACTGTAAACCTTAAGGTGAGAAGATTGCCGAGGTGCATTATCACATGCATGTTGAACCATCGCTGAACCATCAGTACCAAACCAAGTTAAACTGTACAATGTTGGATATCTTTCAGCCTGAGTGATGATGGTTACAAATTCATCAAAACTTATTATCTGTACTCCAACATGCTTTGCTCCATATTTTGAGACAGCTTCTCTAGCTTTTATCTCAGCCACTTGGAGATAACTAGAAAACTCAGTTGCTTCACAAGCGTAACGGATTTTCTCATAGATGACTCCGCCTTCCCCTTTGAAATGTGGTTCTAGATAATTGTAAATTCCATCAGCCCAGGCATCACTACGCTGGAGTATAATTATTGCTTTTATTCCTTGGCTAGTTAGCATTTTTGAAATGGCTGTAACTTGAACATTATCGGTTGGACTAAGCCTAAAATAATTATCATTCGAGATTGCTAACAAGGGACTTGAAGAGGTTGGGCTGAACATGAGCATATCATTGTCATTACAGTAGCTCAATGCCACTTTGGCATGAGAAGACCATCCACCTCCTATGAAAATATCTATTCCCATCGCCTTGAAGCCTTGTACCTTTTCAAGATGAATTGTT
>CAYTDY010000368.1:0-2175 GCA_964436665.1 uncultured Desulfobacteraceae bacterium | reverse complement strand
ATACCGGATTCTGCTCCCATGTTATCCTTCAGGGACAGAGACGGTTATTACTACAAGATGTGGGAAGTCACCAGTAATTCAATTATAAAGGACATCGCTTTAGAGATGTCCTCAAAATCAATTATAATTGCTGACGGCCATCATCGCTATGAATCAGCTCGTAACTTTAGAAACCTGATGAGGACCAGGTATGGTGTTCATCGTCTTGATAGAGCCTATGAATATGCAATGATGTATCTGACCAATATAGCTGACAAGGGGCTAACTATTTTACCCACTCACCGCTTATTTAAATCCTGCCCGGATTTCAAAGTAGAAAAATTTTTTTCCTCTGCCAGAAAATTGTTTGAAATCTCATCCTTTCCTTTTTCAACTAATAATCAGGAAACAGTAAAAACGGTTTTCTTTGATCAGTTAAAAGAATATGGCCAAAATAGTAGTGTTATTGGTTTTTACCATTACGGATCTGAAAATTACTACTTACTCTCTTTAAAATCAAAGGCCAGGAAAGAGATAGGTGATGATGTACATCCCTCAATCAAAAAACTTGACGTCCTGGTCTTATCTCGTCTTATATTTCAACGGATACTCGGCATTAAAAGGGACGATCTGGATAATGAAAAGATAATTCAATACGAGAGCAACACCAATGGCGCTCTATCCTTAGTCTTCTCTGGAGAATATCAGATGGTCTTCCTTCTTAATCCCACAAAGATGGAACAGATGGTAGAGGTAACCGGAAATTCTCTTCTTATGCCCCGAAAATCCACCTATTTTTATCCCAAGATCTTAAGTGGACTGGTATTTAATGAGATAGATCCCTATGAGACGATCCAGGCCTCCGGACAGTAAAAAATTATAAAGTTGCTAATGAAAGCACATGAGACAATAGATCCCTTTCTCAATGGGAAATTAAAAATTATCCAGTCCCGACAAGGGTATAGGTTCTCTGTGGATGCCTTACTCTTAGCCGAATTTGTCTCTATAAGGAGTGAGGATGTTGTTGTTGATCTCGGTGCCGGCTGTGGAATCATCTCCCTCTTTCTGGCTGTCAAAAGGAAAGTGGGCTTTATTGTCGGCCTTGAGCTTCAAGAGGAGCTCGCCTCTCAGGCTCAGCGGAATATTGTGCTTAATAAATTAGAGAAAAAAATTGCAATAATCCGTGGAGATCTGAGACATCTCCCTATGGGTCCAGCATTTGCGCATATAGTTGTGTGTAATCCCCCATATAGACGACAAAAAAGCGGCCGAATTAACCCTGATTTCAGCAAGGCTATTGCCAGACATGAGCTATCAACTAAGGTAGATGATATTTTGGCTGCAGGTAAGGCGCTTCTCAAACCAGGGGGTAGATTGGCCCTGATTTATCCAGCAAATAGATTGGCGGAGATTTTTGCAAAAATGAGAATCCAGGATATAGAGCCTAAAAGGCTTCAAATCGTCTTTCCGAACTCATACTCTCATGCCAAGCTTGCAATGATAGAAGGAAGACTTCGTGGAAAATCTGGTCTAAAGATCCTTCCCCCACTATTTGGGCAGGGGCGGTTTTCAGTAGTGTAGGTTGTCCGTTGTTTGTTGTCCGTGGCACAATAGAAATAATATTTTTTGTTCATTACCTTCCTTTCTTACGGTATACCTACTCGAAAGCGTATCTTTTTTATAGCCTTTCTTTGAAGCTTACTATTAAGTCTTTCTTTTATGCCTTCGGTCTTGAACTCTAACTCCTGCAGCCATATGCTATCAGTAACCATGACCAGTAATATCCCTTTCTTAATCGAAAAGGGTCTGGCATGTTCCGCAATTTTTTTACCAACCACACCATCCCAGAGTTTCCAGATCCTCATATCATCAAAATTTATAGGCAGAGCAGATGTTGCAAAAATAGTATCGATTACCTCTTTTATAGGGGTACACCCTGTTGGGTTGCCATGGTCTGATAAACGCTGCACAAAATTATTATTTTTTTTCCCCCGCAATACATTGCGAGGCCCTCTCTTTAAAGAGGTGGTCGATTTTTTTTTCTTCTCCATATGCGTCTCCTTGAGATATTCATGACAAATATCATTGATTTTATTGATTTTATTTCTTGACGCAACTCTTTTTTTCTATTATCATTTTTGTATAATCTATATAAGAGGTGACAAATCATGCCTTGGGACTGGGACAAGCTACAAA
>CAYTDY010000367.1:0-2187 GCA_964436665.1 uncultured Desulfobacteraceae bacterium | reverse complement strand
GATGGTTCAATATGCGTAAACAGAACGAATCTGCTATACATAAGGTTAAAGCTTTCAATCCAGGTCAATTTAATATCGAAAAGACTATCATAGAGACATAGCTAATTGTTATTGAATCCTAGAGGCACTAAAAAGGGCGAATTTATCCGCTCTACCTAATTAATACAACTACCATTGTATTCAATGAACTCAGCTAAATTAGCCGAATAGTCTATCCACCTGTGAATAATGTTTATGACTCTCTATCGCATCGTAGCATCCTACTGCCTGGCAATATCGGTTAGTCATCATCAAGGTAGTGTGTTCCAACAGCTTACAACTGACCGGAGTTGTTCTATAATAATTGTAATTAATACCTATAGACCATAAATAGCATCTGAGGAGGTAATGAGTGACCAATCTGAATGCAGTTTGGAGAGTGTGGTGTAATGTATGCCGGTGTATGAGCAATTATAATAAAACGACACCCGCTGGTAGAGAAATAGCCGCTAGGTACGCACTTATCGATCCTGTACTTCGAGCTTTAGGCTGGGATCTTTCTGATCCTATGCATGTTAGACTTGAGTGGACCCAAGCTAATGGGTTAAGGCCAGATTACACCTTTCTAAAAAATGGCGTTCGTGTACTCTACGTGGAAGCTAAGCCCTGGGGAACAATCTCAAAGATTAAGAAGTTGAGTAATCCTTTGGCTTCAAAGGAGCTAAAAAAGTTGAAGAGATACTGTAAATGCAATTCAGTTAATATGGGGGCGTTAAGTGATGGAGGAGCGTGGTACATCATTGATTTCTCCAACTTGGAACAACCCAAAGTTACGCTTATTGACGCGGCAAAAACCAAAACAAGAAACGATGTCAAAAAGCTACTTGATATCAGTTATGGGGCTTTGTGAAGAGCATGAAGCTTCCAAGGGGAAATTATGCAGTATATAGAAGATACAAAAAAAATAACTGAAGTGCTCCGAATACTTGCCTTGCATAAGAAAGATGTTAAGGACTATTTTCAAGCAGAGCTTGCTCCCCGTATGGTTGCAATTGATGATCAAAAACGGAGAATACGACTGCTTTTTATGTTGTCCAATGCCGGTAGAACGAGCACTGGCTTGGAAAACAAAGGGCTAATCCAATCTGCCCAAGTTTTTTGGAATGTATTGGATGACATGATAACAAAGTGTACTAAATTGGCTCCTAAATTAGCGCATAGTACCTTCCTCGAATTTCTATGCAATGAAATACCTGGCATGGATCAAAAAACAGCCAATTTATTTCTGAAGTTTATCGTCATGTTCCAGAATGAATTCAAATTAGGTGCGCTCAATTGGGTATCATGGGAGCCGTTTCTACATGTCCCTCTTGATATTTGGGTGCTGAGACTAATAAGCAGGAAATATTTGAGCGTGTGTAATCAAGCGTATGAAAACGACTTTAAGCAGGTGACAATCAATAAGAAGACAAATAGAAAAATAGAAGATTATCCAAGTCCTTTATTTATACAAGATAGATACACTCATCTTCAAAATGACTTTTCAATTATAACTGCCACCCAAATTGAACCTGCTATCACCTTAGATATCCTTTGGTTTGTAGGTAGTAAATATTGTTCTCATCGGCCTTTGTTATGCGATATTTGTTGGATTAATGAATTTTGCAGTAATAAAAAAGTCGTTGATTGGTCTAACACCAACGCGAAGACAAAGTCTGAATTAAAAAAGGATCGCAATGAAGCTTCTAAGGCTCATGCGAAAAAACTGAGATTAGCATTTAGAGCAGTAAAGAATAGATATCAAAACGATTATCCAGGAGGGATTCCCTTTGGGGAGTTCATTGAAACCCAGAAAGGCCAAGCTTGGCTCAGTAAAACCCTAAAAGGGCCACTTCCATAAATTTATTTCGAGGCTGTACTGATAAATAAGTGGCGGGGATTGGATTTGAACCAACGACCTCCGAGTTATGAGCCCGATCAGCTTCAACCGCTGATGCCCTCATTAAACAAATTGACGGAATGTTCAGCGGCAGGGAGCGGGTACAGGGCAACGTTGTCATCGTCTGTCCACTCACCGGACCCGCTATTACAATTCCAAGGACACCATACCAATCAGGCCTACTACAAATCAGGTATTATGTCCCCAGAATACAATGGCAAAGTGAACAATCCGATGGAAAGTGCAATGTCACCTGGTTGCACGAAAAG
>CAYTDY010000366.1:0-2200 GCA_964436665.1 uncultured Desulfobacteraceae bacterium | reverse complement strand
TCCTGGTTATTCTGACAGATATGACCAACTATTGCGAATCTCTCAGAGAACTCTCAAGTTCGAGAGGTGAAATCCCTTCACGAAAGGGATATCCCGGATATCTTTATAGTGATCTCGCCTCCGTATATGAGCGTGCCGGTCGCATTCAAGGAAAGAAGGGGTCCATCACCCAGGTTCCCATTCTCACAATGCCCAGTGATGATATCTCCCATCCGGTTCCGGATCTTACCGGATATATAACCGAGGGACAGATAGTGCTGGAGCGGGAATTGTTCAACAAGGGAGTGTATCCTCCTATTGCTGGCCTGCCCTCACTTTCACGTCTGATGAAGGACGGCATTGGTGAGGGCCGAACACGCAAAGACCATGCTCAGGTGGCTGCCCAGCTGTTTGCCTCGTACGCAAAGGTGAAGCGTATCAGAGCACTTGCTGCAATAGTGGGAGAGGAAGAGCTGTCAGATCTGGATAAAATATACTTGCGGTTTGGAAATGTCTTTGAAGAAAGGTTTTTAAGCCAGGGATACAATGAGAACAGATCAATAGAGACAACCCTTGAAATTGGCTGGGAGGTGTTATCAATTCTGCCCGAGGAAGAGCTTTACAGGATTTCAAAAGAGGAAATTCAGAGATATTATATACCCCAAAAGGGGGGTGTTTAAAAAATGCCGAAAATAGATGTTCCACTTACTAAATCAAGTTTAAGAAAAATAAAAGAAGACCTGTCCTTTGGCTATGAAGGCTTTGATCTTTTAAATCAGAAAAGAGAGATTCTTGTAATGGAAATAGTGAAAAATATAAACATTATAAGAAAGATTGAGGAGCAGTTCCAGGGGGCACTGGATGAGCTGTACAGTGATTACAGGGGCGCTGCGATTGAGATGGGGTCAGATATGCTTTCCTTGAAGAGCTGTTCCGAAAAACGAAGCTATTTTATGTCTGTAGATTTCACGAAACTGATGGGGCTGAGAATGCCTGTGCTCATGGTAAAGCCCAAGAAGATGAAGAAGCTGTCAGGTTTTTTAGGAACCACGAGCAGCTATGACACTGCAAAGAAAACATGCATCACCACACTTACACTGCTTGCCAACTATGCCACTGTTATAAAATCCATCTTTATGCTCTCACGGGAACTCAAAAAGGTACAGCGCCGGGTTAATGCTCTCGAGAAAATTTTTATACCTCAGAATGAGGAGGCCAGAAAATATATCACCGACCGATTGGAAGAAATGGAAAGAGAGGAAGTTTTTGTAAAAAGGCTTATTAAGCAGAGGATGGGGTGATGCGTTTTATAAAAGATATCCATAAAAGGTTTACGAGGCTGAATCAAAACCAAAAAACAATCCTTCTTGCAACTGCCTTTTTGATTGTGCTGAATTGTATCATACTTATCCTGAGTATAGATATTATTTCAAGAGTATTAGAAAAGGTTGGGTAGATCAGGGGCCAGCATAAAAGCGTAACCTGTGAGAAATCAAATTTATTCTAATCTTTAAATAGAAAGGGGTAGCCATGTTTATTAAAGAAATCGATCTTTTTAAGGGAATGGGCGTAGAGATTATTGACGAAATTTTTAAAATATCGGTGATAGAATCCCATAGTATTGGAGATATTTTGTTTAAACAGGGAGACCCTGCACATAGCTTTTATCTCCTTGAGCAAGGGGAGATAAGATTGTCCATTGGAGGGGAAGGGCGACTAAGCTTTACCATGAGTCCAGGGGATGCTTTTGGCTGGTCCAGCTTAGCTGGACGTGACGTGTACACAGCTACTGCAGAATGCAAACTCCCAAGTAAATTGATCAAAATCGAAACAGAGAAGCTGGATAAGATATTTGAGAAATATCCAGCCACCGGGCTAATATTCTTCAAACGTCTGTCAGGAATTATTGGCGAGCGACTAACCAGGACTTACAATACGATTCTTTCTGCATACAAAGGGGAAGGGCAACCTTCCTATGGATAAACAAAGGATGATCTGCAAGTTGTTATGCTTCTATGTTTTTTTCCTGCCCCGATAAGCTGGAAAATGAAGAAAATGTGGGAGAATTGTCCAGAAAAGGATTGAATGCTATGTCTAAATTAATACATATAAGTCTAAATTTAGACTATACTATAACTTACTGAAATGAAAGTATAATATTACCTTTATCTCCCTTAGTTAAGTCTAAATTTAGACATGCTCCTCTTCCTATATGTTAATT
>CAYTDY010000365.1:0-2207 GCA_964436665.1 uncultured Desulfobacteraceae bacterium | reverse complement strand
TGAAGTTAATGGCCTGTATCATGGATTCATGGGTGCCTGTATCGAGCCATGCAATACCCCGGCCTAATTTTTCAACCTTTAGTTGATTTTTTCTGAGATAGGTTATATTGACATCAGTAATTTCAAGTTCCCCTCTTGCCGATGGTTTAAGCTCAGAGGCAATGTAGGAAACCTGATCATCGTAGAAATAAATGCCGGGAACAGCGTAGTTTGATTTAGGGGCCTTGGGCTTTTCCTCGATGCTAATTGCATTTCCCATGGAGTCAAACTCTACAACACCATATCTTTCAGGGTCCCGTACCCAATAACCAAATATTGTACCACCCTTTTCGTTGTTTGCCGCTCTGTTTAAGGAATCGAAAAAACCGTGTCCATAAAATATGTTGTCTCCCAGGATAAGACAAGAGGGATGATCATTTATAAATTCTTTTCCTATAATAAAGGCCTGAGCCAATCCCTCTGGCCTTGGCTGTATTGCATAGGTGAAAGAAAGACCAATCTGCTGGCCATCACCCAACAACCTCTTGAAGTTTGGAATATCCTCAGGAGTAGAGATGATTAAAATTTCTCTAATACCTGCAAGCATAAGAACAGACAGGGGGTAGTAAATCATTGGTTTATCACAGATAGGAAGAAGTTGTTTGCTAACAGATATAGTAACAGGGTAAAGGCGAGAGCCAGAGCCACCCGCTAAAACAATCCCTTTAGTAGCCTTCTTTTTGCTCATTTATTTGTTTCCTATTATATTCTTGATATTTCCCGGTTTCTATATCTTCTACCCAGGCCGTATTTTGAAGATACCAATCAATAGTATCTATTATTCCTCTCTCAAAATTAACCGAAGGTTGCCAGTTAAGTTCCTTTTTTATTTTGGAGGCATCAATTGCATATCTTAGATCATGCCCAAGTCTATCAGATACATATTCTATCAGCTCTCTCCTTGGCTTTTCGTCTATTAGTCCGAGCTTCTTGTCGAGATAATCACATATCATGTTAACAATGTCTATATTCTGTTTTTCACAGTTTGCCCCGATGTTATATTTTTGGCCTGGTAGCCCTCTTTCAAGTATAGCTAATATGGCCGAACAGTTGTCTTCTACATGAAGCCAATCCCTCACATTTTTACCGTCTCCATATACAGGTAGCCTTTCCCCTTTTATGGCATTGTTGATAATAAGAGGGATAAGCTTTTCAGGAAACTGGTAAGGGCCATAGTTATTAGATGAATTTGTAATAATGGTTGGTATAGAATAAGTTCGCCAGTAGGCATATACAAGATGATCTGAGGCTGCTTTACTGGCTGAATAAGGACTTGATGGATTGTAGGGGGTTGTTTCCGTAAAATAACCTATATCATCAAGAGAGCCATACACCTCATCAGTGGAGATATGGAGAAACCGCTTTTTGGTTATATCTAATGCAGGGTCAAGCCAGAATTTTCTTGCCACCTCAAGAAGGGTAAAGGTTCCTAAAATATTTGTTTGTAGGAATTCCGCTGGTTCATCTATGCTTCTGTCCACATGTGATTCAGCGGCAAAATTTACAACCCAGTCAATAGTGGATTCTCTAAAGATATCCTTAACAATTTCCTTATCACCTATGTCACCCTTGATAAATCGGTACCGAGATGGTGCATATTCCCTGACCACATCAGATAGGTTGGCAAGATTTCCGGCATAGGTAAGCTTATCTATGTTGATAACCTTAGCTTCTTTTCGGTTTTTGAGAATGTAGCTGATAAAATTGCTGCCAATGAAGCCGCAACCACCTGTTACAAGTATTTCCATAATAGATCTTGTTTTTTGTTATTGTCCGTTAACTGTCGGTTATTGTGTTTTTCGCCTTTACTTTAGTCACTTTTAACTTTAGACACTTTAGGCACTTTTATTAGTCAACCTCAATAATTTTATCAAAAATTTTAAAGGCTCCAGACAGAGCTGGGTTATCATCTGGTAAATTAACGGTTGGATTACCGTTCATATCAAAATCGTAAAGGAGATCATCTTTTGGAATTGTACCCGCCAAGTTCAGTCCGTGTTTAACTATTGCCTCTTGCAGGGAACCAGTCAGCCCATCCCGTGCCTGATTTATTATTAAGAATCTCTTTTCTGCCCTTACCTTCAAGTCATCTACTAAAGTATTAATCCTGCCGGCAGTCTCAATACCCCTTATGGAAGGATCAGAAGCAACCAGAAGAACATCAACAT
>CAYTDY010000364.1:0-2210 GCA_964436665.1 uncultured Desulfobacteraceae bacterium | reverse complement strand
TTGGAAATAGGGTAGCTTGTATTAAGCTAAGATTTGCTATGTAATAGTCTCGCGCACTCACACTCTTTTCGTTAGTGTAATACTGGGGTAGAAATTTCTCAAATCTATCCGGTCGCCAAGCCATTTGGAAGAAGCTAATACCAATGACATATGGTTGTATATTCTTCTCAAGACTACAGAAGGATTCCAATTCCGTTAGAAGTGAGTGAATGAAAACAGCGATATCTCCCAACATCTGACGAAACTGACTCACTTGTTCATCATAGGCTAGAATCCCTTGATTCAAATCTTTGTATTTCTCCTCAAGTTCATGCTTCCGTCGGAATTCGAAACCCGCTGCGTAGAGGTTCAACTGCTCTCCAAATATCTCAATATTTGCATACGGAATAAAGTAATCTGTCACTGCCATTTCTTTACCTGCAATTTGGTTCTCAACCTTGAACTTATCTAGGTCTTCTGTTTTTAACACTTTGTCAGTCCTCTGTTCTAAGGGATATTCACCCCAAGAAAAAGACCTTTTATTGATTTCATGAAGCACTTCTTGAACTCGTTCGATAAGAGGGTCTATCATCAGAGCAATGAATTCAGTCATGTGGGTTTGCCCACGTTGATAGGCGCTTTCTTGAACCATTTCTCCGCTACTACGGGCCATGTGAAAAGTGGCCAAGGCCAATACCAAGGTGCCAAAAGCAGTTAGAAGAAAAGCCAGTGTAGCAACATTGGTTCCAAAAGTAGGTTGGAATGGGAACCGAGATGGGAACAATAGTGCGAGGAACACGAATATGAAAGCCAAAACCCCTAGAACCATCAAGGCAATGAGTAACTTCGGCCACTTCTTAAGTGCCATAACTCACATTATATACACAGAATCAGCAGACAACAACGGAATTGCACTAGACGGACATATGTTCAACGAAAATGTCGGCCCATGCTCAAGCTAATTTTGCGCCCTTAGTCATACTAACTGCTTTATCCAGTTAGGCAGTTCTTTAGAAACGAGAGTGCTAAACTCCCTAAGCATTCCTTGCATGCTCTTTATTGAATATTGTGCTGCTACAGCATTAAACTCAGCTCTCTCTGGAGTGACAGAGCCCGAAACGTCTGGCCATGGCGAGGGTGCTGGAGTATCTGGCATTCCTTTATAGTGCAAGATTTTGTTACGCAGCTCGACAAGCTTTTTGAAGCCCTGGAAGGGTTCCGCCCCTTTATCGAATTGATTGTTGCTTAGTCTCTCCGTAATCTCTGACCACTTGTCTTCTAATTTTGGATAGCCTCGTTTTTTGTGAAGAGTGTTACCATACACGTCGATGTAACCTTCATCATATTTGTGGAAATCCTGCCCAAGCAGTTCAATACCTTGCTGGTTAATGAACGCCTCCATGAAAGCAGCCGTTAGTATGACCGCCAGTACGGTATGTTCCAGTTCATCTTTGTGGTAGACCCCCTTTCTACTAGCCTCTGCCTGGTAACCGCCTTTTCTAGAAGCCTCTGCATTAGCGGCGTGCTTGAGAGCCAATTGATACAAGGGTTTCTCAAGGGGTGTTCTAACTCCATACCATGCATCAACTTTGAGATTAATTTGTGTAAGTGCGTTTCTTTCGTGGCTAAACCGGAACATATCAGAGAAACTCCTAAGTTCTTAGCATCTAAGCTCAAGTCGCCATATTCTTAACTCATTTTCAATAATAGCAGATGGACTATTAGTGTTCAATTGTCAGAATTATGACCTCCAACCCAGTTGCATAAAAAAGGCTTTTGTTCGAAATATGGTACATGCTATAGTTTATTTAGACAGGCCACTGTGATAACACCCTCGTGTTGAGTGATTCTCGATATTAGACTGAAGGAGACGAGAAATAGGTCTGAAGCGGACATCCGTTATAAACCGTTGGTTGACCAAGCTCATTCCAATTGTAGTTAAAAGCGGAAAGAGGCAGGTTGGCAGGGCACCCCTAGAGAGTGATTTCGGGCACTGTTGATAGGCCTTAACCATCAACATGAAGCGACTATGAGCGATATATTCGATATATTACCAAATGCTTTGTTGAAGGAACTCCATAGCCGAAGGAAAAGTCTTCTAATAAAACATTTTCCAATGCTTTCCCATTGTCCACACAACAACTATTTGTCCCTCTTCAATTATATAGACAGAATACCAGAATGCTTCTTCTTAGAAGAAATTTTCCAAAAGTATTTAAACTGGTTGGAAT
>CAYTDY010000363.1:0-2212 GCA_964436665.1 uncultured Desulfobacteraceae bacterium | reverse complement strand
AGGTTTCCTAAAAAGAAGAAGGAAAAGGAGATTCCTGAATCAAAGAAGCTCTGTCCAGAAGTAATTGATATTAAGAGTGCAATTTGTAATCATTATAAAATAGATGATGCAGATTTCTTTAAATCTAGAAGGGGTGTAGAGAACGAGGCCCGTGATCTAGCCATCTATATGTTAAGAGTTATAAGGGGTGAGCGTTTAACAATAATAGGGCAGGAATTCAATGTAAATAATTACAGTTCAGTGAGCACTGCAATTGAAAGAATCAGAAGAAAATTGGAAAGTAATAAGTTTAAAAAGCATTATGAGCAAATATTTAATTCATTATGAAGAAAAGTCAAACGAAGATTTGTCCCCTTTTATTTTATGACACTTTCTTTCCAAAGGCTTCAAAAAACGAAAGGTGAAATATTTAACTATCCCATAGGTTATCTGTAATAATGGAGTTCGCCGAACCAGGCGGTTCACTTGACGCCGAGAAATGCGGCGTCGCTGACGCGTAAACTTTTTTGGCGGCGCAAGTGACCTTGATCGTTAGCAGAATTATAAATGGAAGAAATATTAAAAATAATACTTTACTCATGTTTTGCTGGAATCACTGTCTTTTTTGGAGGGTTGCTTTCAAAATATTTTGAGGAATATTTTAAAGACGGTCTTCTTAAAGAAGAAATTCTTCATACATCAATTGCTTTTGGCGGAGGAATAATAATTGCTGCCGTTGCATTTGTTCTGGCGCCAAAAGGTATGGAGGCATTACCTCTTACGCCAATGATAATGTTGTTTTTATCAGGGGCGATTATATTCTTCTTCTTTGATAGATACATAGAGAAAAAAGGTGGAACAATTTCTCAACTTCTTTCAATGTTAATGGATTTTGTTCCAGAAGCTATTGCTTTAGGCGCAGTATTTGCGACTGACCCTAATTTGGGATTGTTACTTGCAATTTTTATAGGTCTTCAAAACTTTCCGGAGTCATTCAATTCATATCTGGATTTACGGAATAATGGATATACCTCAAGAAAATGCTTATTAATTTTGTTTTTTCTGAGTTTTTCAGGAGTTATCGCTGCAATTTCAGGATACTATTTATTGAGTGATATGCCACAACTGACAGCATCATTGATGCTTCTTTCCAGTGGTGGGATACTCTACCTAATCTTTCAGGATATAGCACCAATGTCAAAACTACAGGAAAGTTGGTTTCCTGCAATAGGTTCAACTTTTGGCTTTCTCGTTGGAATGGTTGGACAAAAACTATTAGGGTAGTAACGAGTCCTGCTAACAAGGCGTTACCTGACCGCTTTTTAAGTGGGACGCCCTTAAGATTCTAAGTTTCCATTGCGATAAGAAAGGGATACTTGCTAATGCATGCCAAGATTAGCCCGACTTGACGCCCGCCTGCCAGCGCCTGAAGCGCAGCTGACCCGCCCGCCTCGCAAGCGAGAGCGTTGCGGGCAGGTGGCGGGCAGGCACCCGGTGTTTTATATCACATTATGGATCAGTCAGGCGTCTTGCAATTAGTGGTGCCGCGTTGGATACTCGATGGAGAGAGGCGAGATAATTGATAGCGAGATCAATTTTCAATTGATAGAATAAGATTCTTAGAAATTTAAGGGCGTACCATATCTCATATCTGTTATATTCATCAATGGTCAGATATTTTGGAACGCTCTTTTCAATCTTGGGGTAAGGCAAATCAAGGGCAATATTTTCACCCACCCAGCCATTAAGTTTAAGGAAGTGAAAAAACTGCCTCAGGCTCCATACACGCGCCTTTTTGATATGGACGCAAGGGATTTTGAAATCACCAATAAATCTTCTTAAATGCTGGCAGGAAATGTCTATAAGGGATGTAACGGTGGTTGTTTTAAGGAACTCATTGAATTCATTAAGCCTTATTGATAAAGATTCGATTGATTTCTTAGAAAAATCTGATATTCTGCAGTACTAAAGGAAATATCTCATTTCCTCATCTAGCATAGGGGACCTCCTTTCTGTTTTGGGAGAAAAAGAATCTTAGTCTTTCGGAGTTTTCCTATGCTTTTACAATAAAATTAAATAGTTATAACCCCCTTTTACCCTAACTGCGGGGTTTGGGGCTTAGCTCCGAAAAACATTATGAACAAAGAAGGTGGGAGAATGGAAAAGAAGATCACAATAATTTACTGGAAAGGCGAGAAATTCTGGCTTGGAAAGCTACTTGAGTATCCTGAGA
>CAYTDY010000362.1:0-2234 GCA_964436665.1 uncultured Desulfobacteraceae bacterium | reverse complement strand
ATAACCCTTTGATATCTTAATATATAACGTTGGTTCCAAAACGATTTAAACATTGCCCGCCTTTAACATTCTTTAAGGGGGACAGTTTTTATTTAGCTGTTTTAATATATAACGTTGGTTCCAAAACGATTTAAATATATTTCTCTACCTCTGGCAACTCATCAGAAACGGCTAATCGATTAACAGCAGAAGTGTTTATGCCAAGAAAGCGCACAACATCCGCACCAGAATAACCATAATTTAAATTCCTGTACGATCTATTGAATCTGGCAATAGATCCTTTAAAGACGGGTATGTCTCAACCAAACGAAAAATGTCAGCTAAGTCTTTTTGTCGCTTACTCTTACGCCTTTGCTCATCAGAATATGCCCAGATTTTACCTCGTAATACATCCTCCAGAGCAGCAACCTTCATCTCATACCCCATTACTTTTTTGTTTGTAGCGTTGCTGATAAAGTTTTGATAACGAGGATCCGTTTGGAGTTGAATTCGGAAATCGGACTGCGGACTTTTTAGATTAAAACTGTGAGGGAATTTTTTTATAATGAAAACTTTTTCTGCTGTATTGATTAGTTTCTCTATCGCATCGGCAACAACTACTATATCCAAATCCAAACTTACTACAGGTTCGGCATATGCATTAACCGCTAATCCGCCAATGACACAATAGTCGATTTTCATTTCATTCAACAAATCAAGGAATTGTTGCAGTATGTCCACTTGATTATTTGCAATGTTATTCATAAATTCTTTTTCTATCATATTGTCTACTCTCTTTGGTGTTGCACCTAATATTAGCATCCTCCGTGTTTGGAAAAAATCTAATAATACACTATACTTATACAAATAAACGAAAATAAAATCCATATAATTCAATGAAAGGATAAATAAACAGCCCAAAAAGTTTTTAGGTCAGGTGAGGGATTTTGAATGGATTTTAGTTCATGACAGGGCCCTGGTAACGATTTCTGCCACATCCAGAACCTCTAATTTATCTTCCAGTTCCTCTGCCTTGATTGCATCATCAAGCATTTTGGCGCACTGTGGGCAGGCAACGGCTATGATCCGGGCACCGGTATCAAGAGCTTGCCTTACTCTGATTCTATTGGGGCTGTCATCACCTCCACCCAGGATATCGGTAAAGAAATTTCCTCCTCCACCCCCACAGCAGAAGGCATTTTCCCCATTTTGCTCCATCTCGATCAGCTCAACACCGGGAATGGACTTAAGGATCTCTCGTGAGGCCTCATACTCCCCATTGTGTCTTCCTAAGTAACAGGGATCGTGATAGGTTACAGTGGCCTTGTATTCTTTTAATGGTATTTTCTTGGACTGGATCAGGGGGGCCAGGATCTGGGTATAGTGACAGATTTCGAATTCTCCCCCAAGCTCTGGATAATCCTTTTTGAAGGCATTAAAGGCATGTGGATCTAATGTGATGATCTTTTTAACTCCGAGTTCTTTGAATAAGGCGATATTCTGTTCGGCCAGATGCTTAAATAATCCCATCTCACCAAGGGACCTAACCTCATTTCCATCACAGGTCTCTCTATTACCCAGGATTCCGATAGAGAGTCCAGCATTAATGAGAATATTTCCCACTGCCCTTGAAATCTTTTTTGCCCTTTCATCATAGGAGCCGACACAGCCAATATAGAAGAGATATTCCTGACCATCATAGGTTTGAATAGCAGTACCATCTGCCCATTTTCCCCTCTCATCGGCAGGTTCCTTATAGGGATTACCACTAATGTTGATATTTTTCAGGTAATCTCTTACTTGAGGGGGTATAATACCTTTATTTACCATTTCTTCCCTGGCTGCGATGAAAATATTGACCAGATCGTCACTGAATGTAAATACACAATGCTCAACACAGTTGGCACATGTGGCGCAGGAGAAGAGGATCTCCTGAAACCGCTCGCTATTTTTTATCTCATCATTGAGCCATGCTCGTATCAGCCACATCCTGCCACCAGGGGAATATGATTCAAAGAAAAATTTCCGGTACGATGGACAGTTGAAATCATTATAATCACTGGTAAATTTGCAATAACCGCACCTAAAACACCTATGAACGATCTCTTCATATTTCATCTAATTAACCTCCCAGTTTCCAGGATTCATAATGCCATTTGGGTCTAAGTTGTTTTTTATTATCTTCATGAGGTTACGGGTGTTTGGATCCATCCGCTCAATTGCCAAACGCTGTTCATCTACGGTTGCCTTCCAAA
>CAYTDY010000361.1:0-2246 GCA_964436665.1 uncultured Desulfobacteraceae bacterium | reverse complement strand
TATAGCTTATTCATTTTTTCTCTTGACAGGGGGAATATAGGATGTCCCCTTTTACTCCCAGGGCGTAGCATATGTTAAAGATATCATTTCAAAACAATATGCTCTGTCTGATCTATACAAACCTGATGAACTGGTTATACTCCCATTACCGGAGCAACCTGAATCAGATGCGATACTCTTTGCGTACGGTCAGAAAGGAAATTCTTTGTATGATTTGCTTGATGGCGCTGCGTTGAGATTAGTCACGCAAGCAGGGCAGTATGGCTTTTTCGCTTTGTATTATAATCAAGGCATGGCAGGATTATTAACATTGAAGAGGTTTAAATTTCATAAGATTTTCAATATAGACTGGACTAAACAATGGCGATATGTTCAGGAGTTGATGCGGATTTGATGAGAAACAATAGGTTATGCATAATTCAAGGCGCTGTTCATTGCTGATCGTTAGAATTTTTTTGCTTTCATTCAATATTGAAGTTCAATTAACATAAAAGTATAGAATTTTATCATGGAGAATCGGGAAACAGGAGGAATTGGGTTTATTTCAGGTCATTGGCCTCTTTATCCAGACAAGCCTACATTGGTTTTTATTCATGGAGCAGCTTTAACCAATGTTTTTTGGGAATCACAAGTAAAATCTCTTACAGAATTAGCGAATACGGTTGCAGTTGATCTCCCAGGTCATGGAACAAGTCAAGGTCCTGGCAAAGAAAATATCTCCGATTATGCTCAGTCGGTTATGAATTTTCTCAATCTAATCGAAGCACCTCGACCTATTCCCTGCGGGTTGAGTATGGGTGGTGCTATTACTCAGCAGCTTCTAATAAATAACAAAGATCGTTTCCCTGCAGGTATTCTCATCAATACCGGCGCAAGGCTCAAAGTGATGCCCTTAATCTTTGAAACTATCGAAAAGAACTATAGCGATTTCGTTGAAATGCTTTGTGTTTTCGCAATTTCAAGCAAAAGCGACGCTAAAAAACTTCGGCCGGAAATTGAAGCATGTTCAAAATGTCAACCTGATGTCGCATTAGGTGACTTTCGAGCATGTGATAGTTTTGATATGGTGGAAAAGCTTAGCTTAATCGATGTTCCAGTTTTAGTAATCACCGCGAATGATGACAAATTAACGCCTTTCAAGTATGGAACCTTTTTAGAAAAAAACATAAAAAACGCTAAGCTGGTAAATATTAAAGAGGCCGGTCACCTTTCCCCGATTGAAAAACCAAAAGAAGTGAATAAGGCAATCCGTGACTTTTTATGCCAGACATTAATGTGAAAGAAAAATATTCAGCATTGCAAGGAACGATTGACGATTATAATCTATGTCTTAGCTGGTAGAGTAATAACCCAAGAGATATATTTTTTAGGTTATAAGAAAAGATGGATCCGAGAAAAATTTTTTCTATTTCCCTTCTTTTGCTATCCCTCTCTTTAATTTTTTCCTGTTTTGGGAATTATGGAAGAGTAGGTATGCAGTGGGGTCCTGGGGAAAAAAAGAATATTCAAAAGATGGTTGCAAACTGGGAGAAGTACCTGCTCTATTATGCCGGTCCTTCTGTTTCCTATCCATCGGCCGTTCTATTTGATCCAAAGAAAGACAGCCGAAAGATTGTTCCCTACAAATGGCTTCCAGTCAAAGACCAGGCACAATTAACTGAGATTGTTGAATGGCTTAAATTCAGTCCTACATGCCAGCCCACACTCTACAGGATTCTTGGTCCAGATAATCAAATCTATGGATATCTTTACTCCAGTGTGTTCACAGTGCTGATTAAGTCTATTGACGATAACACCCTATGGGTAGATGACATCCCGCTCCCCCCTATTAGCTATGGAGGTGATGGGGAAAAGCTTAAATAATCTTGTGTAAAGAATGAAGAGAGGGTATGGTCTCCATCCTCCACCTATGTTGCAAGTAAGCTTATAGACATGTGGTATATACAGAATACTTAGCGCCTAATCAGTGGGTCAGCTGATCTTTAAACCACTAAAAATTTTTAGGCAGCCGAACTCAATCGTTTCATGTGAATTAAAAAAGGAGGATATACAAGGCATTGGACTGACCCCCATGAGATGCACAGATCAGAGTAATGTAATTAGAGTACTCTGACAGGGGTTTTGGGTTAATGTTACAATAGCTTCAAACTCACAAGGAGGTCGATATCCCAGAGAAGAATGTAACCGCTTGTGGTTATACACATCTTCAATAAAATAGGGAATTCTTTTTTGGACATCTTCCATGG
>CAYTDY010000360.1:0-2247 GCA_964436665.1 uncultured Desulfobacteraceae bacterium | reverse complement strand
AAGGTTTCTCTAATCCCACAACTTGTCCTGCTCTACCAATACATAATGCCAAATTTTCCTGCATCATATGGCGCATGACTTCTTTGCGGGAGCGTTCAATAACTTCGTCGTGATAAAAAATCCATTGAATGTCAAAGGGCCTGTATAAAATCTTCGTTATTGAATTTTCCCAGTCCTCATCCTTCCTTACCTTTTCTCGGGCAATTTTTAATTTCCAGTTTTCTTTATCCTTCAGGTTAAATGTTTGTCTGACAATTTCATCTGGCATATTTTCATTACAGAACATTTTGATTCGCCGTTTAAGTGCTTCTTTATCAAAGTCTATCACGAAGCTGTCCCTTGATGTTACTATACCAACGCTATTCAATGGAAACACTTCAGTTATTTTAGGGTATTTTTCATAATGTTCTAAAAGCCTTTCATCTCTGGGAATAAAAAGATAAAATTCAGACTTCGGAGATAGCTTCCGCCAAGTTGCCGTTTTTACATAATTCTTGGAAAGCCAATCATTTTTATTCGCTCTTAATCCCCAAATCTCTGAGTGAAAGACCTTACATTCTTTTCTCTCTTCTCGTTTTTTTATGAAAAGAGCAACAGCCACTCCCTGCTGGATATCAAATACATTCTCATCTCTTGAGCCATCTGGGCATTTCTCTTTTTTAAGGCTGTTACCATGTAAATCCAGGATATAGATCTCATTGAAACTGCTCATCAGAGATTGCCTCATGCCTCTGAAGGTTGGGTTATCAAGATAACTATGATTAGTGATAAATCCTAAAATTCCTTCACCCGCTTGGTCAATCTTCCATTGGGCAAAACGGATGAACTTGACATAATCATCCTGCAACCATTTAGGGTTTTTCTCTTTAAGCCATTGACCATCTATTATCTTATAATGCTCGATTAATTCCCCAATCCATGTTTTTTGCTTTACTTTTATTTCTCGTCTTGAATCTTTTGTTTGAGAGATCAGTTTATAATAACCATTAACTTTATCTTCTTGAATTTGATAGTTGGTTATATACCTTTGACCCTTTGTAATGGTTACTTCCTTTTCGCTTAAATTTGCGGATACTCCTGAATACGGCGGGTTTCCAAGAATTACCAGAATAGGCTGTTCTTTTTTCACTTTGCCTGCTAAATGAGACTCTTCAGAAAGGGATGCCATGCCGGGAAGTTCCGTTTGGGCAAGTTCTTCCATTTCCAAGGTATTGGTGAGATAAAGTTTGAACCTGTCATCCCTTTGAAGTTTATATCCCAATTCTTCCAAGAGAAAAGACATCTTCAAATGACCAACTGCATAAGGTGCCATCATCAGTTCAAAGGCATAGAAATTCTTAAGGACATGTTCTTTAATAAAATTCTCTTTTCCCCCTTCGCCATATTTGTTAACAAATTCCTCTACTGCCAATTTGGCTGCCTCAGCTAAAAAGGTAAGTGTTCCTGCCGCAGGGTCTAAAACAGTAACCGAATCACTTGCAAATCCATCCGCTCTATTAAAATGTTCTTTTAAAATGTTATGCAGAGAATGGACAATATATGAGACTACAGATTCCGGAGTATAATAGACACCCCTTTTTTCTCTCATCTTGGGGTCATATTCAGCCAAAAAGGTTTCATAAAAGTGAACGATTGGGTCTTTGCCTTTGCCTTCATGAAAATACTGGTGAAGGATATTCTTGACATCAGTAACTGCTAAGACTTCTGAAATATCATCGATAATCCACTCCATCTGCTGCGGTAAGTCTCCAAGTGAAATGAACTTGAACACATCTCTTAAGATTCCAATAGTGTGAGGAATGTTGTCGTAGGCAAGTTTTCTATTAAACCCATTCTCTGAGCGTGTTCGGGCAGCAAAGAGCCCGTATGTGATGGTTTGGGAGTAAAGGTCCTCAAACTCTTCTTTTGAAAGGCCACTTATGAGATATTTTCTGAATGCCTCATAAAACCCTGAAATAAAACCTTTTCCTGTTCCTACTTCTATTAACTCCTCCGCAATGACCTCATCCTTCAGAAATCGTGTCCTCTTTGCTAATTCTATTGCCAGGGTTTTGGCATCATAGACTTTTGGCAGGGAGAAGGAAAAGAATTTTTCAAGAAGATCTAAGAAATCGGATTCTTTTTCAACAGGCGGGATGGCTTTAAGTTTATGTACAATAAAAGGTCTGGCGATAAGAACTTTATCTATCAAAGTGCCATTGCGATAAAGTCTGAATTCAAAAAAATTGGTTAAAATCAGATTCGGGA
>CAYTDY010000359.1:0-2256 GCA_964436665.1 uncultured Desulfobacteraceae bacterium | reverse complement strand
GAAGAGCAGGCTGGGATGCATTGAGAGAGAAATTAGGCCTGGCCGGTACTTTAAAGTTTATTCTTGAATATGATCGTGGCGAGGGCAATTATACTGAATTGCGCAGGAGATTATTTAAAGAGAAAACAGTCAGGGATATTATTCAAGACATGAAGGAAGAAAGCATAATCTGAGCTTCCCCCTTTAATTTTCCCCCTTTGAGCCTGTAACTTTGAGCTTTCACCTTAAATTATGTCTCAAAAAACCTTTTCCCAAATAATTGATTTCATCAAATCCCTCTACCCTGACGAGAATCCTGTTCCACTGCACGTGCCACGGTTTATCGGCAATGAAAGAAAGTATGTAGTTGATGCTATAGACTCCACCTTTGTTTCCTCTGTCGGCAAATATGTTGATCGCTTTGAGGAAATGATCTGCGAGATTACCGGTGCTAACTTTGCCATAGCTACAGTTAACGGCACATGCGGGCTGCATGTTGCCCTCAAACTTGCGGGGGTCCAGCAGGACGATGAGGTGATTACCCAGCCCCTCAGCTTTGTGGCAACGGCGAATGCCATCTCCTATTGTGAGGCAAAGCCTATATTTCTCGATGTAGATCAGGAGACACTAGGTCTTGATTCGTCAGCCTTGGAAAATTTCTTAAAATCAGGAGCCCGTATGGAAAATGGGGTCTGCTATAACACCGTTACCGGCAGGCGGATTACGGCCTGCGTGCCCATGCACACCTTCGGTCATCCCTGCCGGATTGATGCCATTGGAGATATCTGCGAGCGTTATTATATTGCCCTTATTGAAGACGCCGCTGAATCACTTGGCAGCACCTATAAAGGCCGACACACCGGGACATTTGGATTGTTAAGCATTTACAGTTTTAACGGCAATAAGACGGTTACCTGCGGCGGGGGCGGGGCTATTGTTACAAATGATGAAGATCTTGCAAAAAAGTCCAAACACATAACGACAACAGCCAAATTGCCCCATCCCTACGAATATGTACATGACGCAACCGGATATAATTACCGTCTCCCGAATCTAACGCGGCCCTTGCATGCGCTCAATTAGAACAGCTCGACTTTTTCATAGAAAACAAGCGTGAACTGGCGAAGCTCTATCAAAAGTATTTTGAATCCCTCGATATACCTTTTATTCATGAACCGGATCATGCCCGCTCAAACTACTGGCTGAACGCCATAATCCTTCCGGACAGAAAAACGCGTGATGAGTTTTTAAAAGCAACAAACGAGCCAGGGGTTATGACACGTCCCATCTGGAAGCTTTTGAACAAACTGAAGATGTACAAAAATTGCCAAACAGATGCACTTGAAAATGCAAAGTGGTTGGAAGAACGGGTGGTAAATATCCCGAGTAGCGTAATTGTATGAAAAGAAAGCAACTTATAAGGCATATCAAAAAATATAATGGATTTTTATTGCGGGAAGGTAGCAGGCACAGTATCTATCAAAGAGGGAGATTGAAAACAGAGGTCCCGAGACATAATGAAATTGTTGATGAATTAGCAAGGAAAATTTGTAAGGATCTGGATATACCCTTTATGAGGTGATAATATGAAATACAGAGCAGTTATAAAAAAGTCTGATGAATGGTGGATTGGCTGGCTTATTGATCTGCCCGGAGTAAATGCACAGGAAAAAACAAAAGCGAAACTTATCGAATCTTTACGAGTTGGCGCTGAAGATATGCTGGATACCGAAGTGCCTTTTGAGCCTGGCGCCGAAATGACCACGATTGACATTTCCGACCCGGCATGGACAAAATCACCAATTGAAAATTCAACTATATCCTAAACCAGTTACCAGTTGTTTTTATTATGAGTACAAGGATTGGTGAACCTGAAGAAGCTGATGCGTTACTTGACGAGGCCTCACAACTATTAGCCATATTTACCTCTGCTGGGAAAACAGCAAAAAGGCAGAAAAAATGAGGAATTTCCGTAATTCTATTGTGAATCTAACTTTCAACTTTCGCAATTCCAGATTCGCGATTCTAAAGATGGTCAACCAAGGAGAATGTTGGATATAACAAAGGCATTTACGGAATTTGGCTTTAAGGCAAAAACAAGTTTTGAAGAGGGGCTAAAGAAAACCATTGAGTGGTATATTTCAACCAAACAAACCAGATAAACCAAACAAACAAAACAGACCAAATCAACCAGATAAGAGAAGGATTGAAAAAGACGGTTGAATGGGGGTGTACGCCTCATATTACGTGATAAATTGCTTGTAAAATAGGGTTATT
>CAYTDY010000358.1:0-2268 GCA_964436665.1 uncultured Desulfobacteraceae bacterium | reverse complement strand
CAGGATTAGCCTGTAGAGACACAACAGTTTCCTCATCATAGACCCCACCCGGAGGATCTAGATTCACACCTCCGTTGCCAACTATATTCACAGTCAAAGTGTAAGTAGGAGGAACCTCGGTGAAGTTGGCTGTGACTGTCTTGTCACTGTTCATGGTGATGGACTCTGGGTTAGTGGTTCCGCTAAGGTCCCCGCTCCATTCACTAAATTCCCAGTCAGAGTCAGGATTAGCCTGTAGAGACACAACAGTTTCCTCATCATAGACCCCACCCGGAGGGGTGAGATTCACAGATCCGTTGCCAACTATATTCACAGTCAAAGTGTAAGTAGGAGGAATTTCTTGGGCATTGACTCTTACTAAACCAACTAGATTTATTGAAAGAAACAGTCCAAGTGTTAAATTCAATAAGATCCAGATTGTTAGGGCAAGAAATCCAATTTTCTTCATGTGTAAATCGTACAAGTTTCTTTTTCTTCAGATATAAAATCATATCGAATTTCATTATAGAACTTTGTTCCACAAATTTCCAAATCTTAACAAGATTCGCCTACATGAAAATTAGAGAATAATTACCAAATTTTCTGACATGAAATCTCCGATTTTCCCTTTTTTCACCAGAGATAATTTATTTAAAAATGCATTCGCATTACAATAACACGGAAACTAATAAATAGCAATCAACAGAGTGGCTTTGTAAGCTGTAAAAAAGACTATAGTATTACTTTCAATTCCCGTTGTTTGGAATTTCTGTTTGAAACGATTGGCTTGCGCGCGCTCTACATTGGCGTCTTACTGCCGTCCTCCCATTCAATCCACCCGCCTTCGATCTCCCAGCGTTTTTCGAAACGAGTAATATCGCATCTCTCACAGCGCAACTTAACTATCGCCGATTCAGGCGTGGGCGGTCCTCCAACATGAAATACACCTTTAGTGGTAATGTCCATTATGCTTCCACATTCATTGCATTTGAGTTTCTTGGGGCCGTAGTTGACTCAAATCGTTGCTGGTGGCTGGTATTTAATTTGAATCTCCTTTTCAGGAATTTGATATCTAATCCGAACTTCCTTCTGGGCGATTGGATACTGGAACTCATATTTCCCTGGTTTCTTTCCAATTCCCAGAAAACCCTTGCTAGGCTGACTCTTGCATACAATCTGTGAGCCAATAGGCCCACCGAGGCGTGCATAGGCCATATTCAATGCTTCGTTCTGATCGAAGGCTTCCACTTCCACCATTTCCATGGTCGATTTGTCTTCCACATTGATTTCGATAATTTCCGAACTGGGTGGCAGCTTCTCCATTGCCATTTTTCTTGCTTGATTTTCGGAAGCAGTTTTGGCCGTGATACTCTGCTCTTTTATAGATGTTGGCTTATCTTGGACGTATATTTCAATGATTTCTGAGTCACTTGGGATTCGTCGCTTTACAATCTTTTTGGCTTTTGCCAGCTCCATTTCTCTAGTTAAATGTCGCCATTCAGATGACGCCTCGACCGTGAACTTCTCTTCTACTGATTTGCCATCGCACAGGATTTCCTCTGAAAGGATACAACTGTCGGCGAAAAGCGGCTCCTCTATCTTACGTTTAGCTTCTTCCACTGACAAGGCTGAAACCATTGCCGTCCCAAGTGCCTTCCGAAGCCCAATTCTGCAAACCCAGCTTCCATCTGATTTAAGTTTCAGCGGCTCCTTAACATCTGTAACGTCTGTTTGCTTAAATCCAGCCTCAGAAAGGAATGCCGCATAGCAGCTAGGGCCAGTCCCCTGATAGCCAAAGGTCAGCATTGAACTGATTTTAGATGCTGGGAGGGTTGTTCCGTCTGAGAAGACTAGGTGGCTGGTACCCTCTGGCCATTTCTCAGTGAAGATCACTTCTACCAGTTTTCCATGAACGGCTATCACCTCTCTTGCTAGCTGTCTCATTTGACTTTCATACATTCTATGATCACTTCGTTATTGCGCGCATTGTATATGAGGGGGAGAATTTAAAGGAATAATATCACGAAAGCGCTAGCACAGAACTTATTTAGAATGTCCACTGCTTTCTTGCGTTTCATCGGAGTACTTCATAAATTTCCCTTCAAGATTTCTCCAAACATCAATCTTTTTGCCTCTTCGGAAGATCCATTGATGCACCAATTGAGTCTCTGCCGATTCCATGGCAACACGGTCTCTAACGATTTTTTCATTCAGTCTTTTTTGGATATCTTCAGAGATTTTGGTTGATAATATGGAGTCGTAATATTTAATACGTGGTTTTGATTAGTA
>CAYTDY010000357.1:0-2274 GCA_964436665.1 uncultured Desulfobacteraceae bacterium | reverse complement strand
GAACAATCGGAACAAGCAACAAATTCAGCGTCTCCCTTTTTTCGGCATGCAGCACAATACAAGTAAATTATTATGAAGTTACGTTTGACAGGGGAGGAGTAAAAACCTCTTAAGTTGCCCTTTAGAGGTTCACCAAGTTCAACTGGGTGCTTCATAATCTGGCGAACTTTCTGTTCAATTTGCTTCTTTATGCCGGCATGTTTCTTGACGCTTTCCAAGAATGCCTTTTCAAATTCTGCTTTCATCATTCACCAAAAACTTCCTCAAAGGCATGCCATTGGGCCGTTCCATTGCGAAGCCGGGACTGTACATCGAGTAGAGCTTTATGGAAGTCAGGATCGGAAAGTATGATTTCCATGCTATCTCCTTGTGCTTGCCGTTTGAGCGCAAGGATAAATTGCGTAACAACATTGGCGACTGTTGTTCGGTTCTCTTGAACGTATAACTTTACAAAATCCACCAAATCTTGATCAAGGCTGATATTTAAACGTGTCTTAGACATAATATCCCTCCTCAAATAATGTCCCCAACATACACATCTTAGGAACAATTGTCAATAAATAAGTATAAGTAAGGGGGACATCTCCATGAACCGATGAACCGGGACGCCCTTAAATTTCTAAGTTTCTCCATGAATCGCTGAGTGCCCCAGAGATAGCAGAGAGCATGGAGCAGAGAGCGTGGGGATTTTGGATTTCGCCCCAGTTAAATACGCTATGCTGTCCTTCGGAATTTAACGGGGCGGGCCCCAGTTAAATCGGCTGCGCCCCTGTTTAAATACTGGCAAGGCCAATTTAACAGGGTAAACATTTCACATCCGTGAAAATTTAACGGGGCGGGCCCCAGAGAGAGCAGTGTGATTTCGGATTTTGGAATGCGGAAAGAACAAAAGACTAAGAGCATAGCTCTGAAAGTTCAAAACTCTTATACGATAAATTCCTATTCCTCTTATAATTTGTTATTTTTCAAAGTTTCCTTATACCATTCAATCGTCTTTTTCAATCCTTCCCTGAAATCTGTTTTTGCCTTAAATCCAAATTCCTTAAATGCCTTTGTTGTGTCCAACATCCTCCTGGGTTGGCCGTCTGGTTTCGATTTATTCCAGATGATCTCGCCTTTAAAACCAGTCAACTCCTTTATCAATCCGACTAGTTCCTTTATGGATATCTCAAAACCGGCTCCAATATTTACGGGATCACTTTTGTTGTATCTTTCCATAGCAAGGATGATTGCCTCTGCAGCATCTTCTACATAGAAAAATTCACGGGTTGCCTTCCCAGTTCCCCACACGGCCACCTCTGGTGGTCTATCGTTATTGGTTATTCGTGAATCGTTATTCGTTATCCCATTTTTGGAATTCGACATAGCATCGACCATCTTTTTTATGAGGGCAGGGATTACGTGAGAGGATTTGGGGTCAAAATTGTCACCTGGCCCATAAAGATTGACCGGTAAAAGAAATATGGAATTAAAACCATACTGCTGGCGGTAGGCCTGTGACTGAACCAGCATCATTTTTTTTGCCAGACCGTAGGGGGCATTTGTTTCTTCAGGATAACCGTTCCATAAGTCTTCCTCCTTAAATGGAACAGGTGTAAATTTTGGGTAGGCACATATCGTTCCAATAGCCACGAATTTTTCAATCTCTCTCAGATAGCCTTCATGAAGGAGTTGTGAGCCCATCATCAAGTTTTCGTAAAACAAGGTGGCAGGATTTTCTTGATTGAAGCCGATACCCCCTACCCTGGCTGCCAAATGGATGACAATGTCCGGTTTTGAATCCTCATACATCCGCTTTATATGTTCAAGATTAATTAAATCATATTCCGAGATATCAGCAATGTAAAGATGGCTGTAGCCTTTTTCCTTTAGTTTATTGATGAGATGTGTACCGAGAAAGCCTTTGCCGCCGGTTATGGTGATTCGTTTGGATCGGAATTCGGAATTCGGAATTCGGAATTCGTTA
The DNA here is from genome assembly GCA_964436665.1 of uncultured Desulfobacteraceae bacterium. Lineage (GTDB taxonomy): Bacteria > Desulfobacterota > DSM-4660 > Desulfatiglandales > B25-G16 > CAYTDY01. Next base: position 308 of record CAYTDY010000357.1, on the reverse strand, counting down.
TTCATGAATCGGGAATCGGGATTAGTGTTCATTGGGACTCTTTCTTCTGCTTGGACAGATATCTGATATATCCATTCATTAGCTGAATACCTCTGATGCAATCATCACGATATTTAGTAAATTCATCATTATTTATATAGTCATCATCCAGGCAAATAATTAGATGATCAATCAGCTCATAAAGAGACCCTCTGCTTTGCCTGCAAAACTGTATATTTTCCTGGTAATGAAATCTACCGTATCCTTCTGCCAAATTATTTGTCACAGATCTTGCCGCCCTTATAATTTGATCAGCTAACCTGAATTTT
>CAYTDY010000356.1:0-2304 GCA_964436665.1 uncultured Desulfobacteraceae bacterium | reverse complement strand
TACCTTACCTCTTATTGTCTTATGATAGTGCCTCTTCCTAACATCCTCGCTGTAAGGAATTATATACTCTTTTTCTGCCACAGTAAACTCGGTAACCTAATAAACCTTCTACTTCCTTGCTAATCTATATACGATTTTAAATATCCTATATCCTTACACCCTTCCATCCCCCCATCCATAAATTCTCATAAAGTCAGAAGGTAAGAACGTCTCTCATCCTCACATACGTTATGACTAGGGTACTTTGAAACAACATCTCTTTTAAAATAGCAGCTCGCTAGGAAACAACGGGTTAACCATTGATGGCCGTATATCTCAAATGTTGATCCCTACCCCTTGCACTGGCTCACAAATATCTAGCAACGCATATTCAATCCCGTGTGAGGTTATTGAATTATTTAAGGACGTCCCGCTTTTCTCCCCTTCGTTCACCTCAAAACCTAAGAAGGCTGTAAATGCGCTGTATAAAAGGCCAAGAGAATGAGGAAACTTCATCTCCTGATCGAGTTTGATCTCGATGCCCCGACCCGTGCCGTGGGCGGCGGTTGTCCACTCCCCGACCCCGTCTACAGTCAGGATTGCTGCCTCCCCAAAGGGTGAACAGAGGAATGCGCTTGCAGCATGGGCCAGGTGATGCTCGCAGAAAAGAATCTTCTTTTCATCTATCCTCAGCTTTTCTTTTATGAGGCTCTTGATCCATAGCTTGTCCATAAGCCAGGTGATCATCGCCTCCCGGAAAACCCTCCAGGATCTTGGAAAGGCCTGAAAGCTTGTCATCAAGATCCGTTCGAACTTTATAAAGGGTTTCTCATAAAAAACAACATAATCGAGATCTTGAAACTCAATGCCGGCAAAATTGCAGCAGAAAGAAATAGCATTCTCCGGAAAACCATAATCATGCTTCTTCCGGGTAAAGCGCTCCTCCTCAGCCGCTGCAATGAGCATCCCATCCTTCAGCAGCGCCGCCGCCGCATCATGATAATAGCAGCTAATACCTAAAATGTTCACCAGGATAACCTCGGGGTTTTATCGAAAATAGTCTTGAGCTAAAATCGGCAAAGTAACATTGAATTCTATGTGTAACGAGCAAGGCATAAGGTATAGAGAACCGGGAGAAAAATTCAAGAATCAAGACCTGATGCTTTTTCTTTTTTATTTTCTTTTTTTGACACAATCCAATGAACTGTGTTATAAATTTCGGCAGAACAAAATTTTGAACAAACAAACCCCTAAATTTTAACAAAGATTTTCAGCCAATTGATCAAGAGGTCATTATATCTGGACACTACCATTCCTAGCTACTACTATGACCAAAGGAAAGATCTTGATATAAGGTATCGAAGGAATGTTACAAGAGATTGGTGGGCTAATGAAAAGGACTCTTTTGACCTATACATTTCAGAATTAGTTTTGGTCGAATTACAAAGAGGGGATTATCCCCAAAAAGAGAAAGTTATTCACTTACTAAAAGGCATTTCGACTCTTCCTATTGTCTTAGAGATTGAAGATATTGTCCGGGAATATTTGAAAAATTATCTGATGCCAAAAAGTGATATGGGTGATGCTTTTCATTTGGCCTATGCTTCCTTTTACAAAATGGACTATCTTCTAACATGGAATTGTAATCACTTGGCCAACGTGAATAAAAAAGAACACATAGAGGGCATAAATCGTAAATTAAAACTCTTTATCCCTGACATCATAACGCCTCTACAACTTTTCAAGGAAACAGGTGAGGAAAATGAAAGATGATTTAGTTATTAAAGAAATACGTAAAACCAGAAAGACATTTTGCCAGCAATTTAGATTTGATGTGAAAAGAATTGCCAAGGCATTGAAAGAAAGTGAGCAAATGCACCCTGATAGTATACGGACCCCCCAAGAATTTCCCATAAGAAAGATGGCTGTTTAGCAATATTTGATTGACATCAAATGGTGCATTATTTGTCAAGAATGAAGACTTGCCCCCGTTGTTTTTATTTCAGAATTAGTTTGAGGGCAAAGAGGTTAATGAGGAAATATGGCATCAGCCAGCGCACAAAAATACTTAATTAGCTATGCCTGGCACCATTTACTCATTGTACTCCAAATGCCGCTCTTCCAAAATCAATTTGACATTACCAATATTTCGACCATCAAGCATAAACGTAACTGTCCCAGGGCAGTTGGCGCCATTAACTGCTACGAGGTAGGCTCCTGGCTTGATCAGGGAATTCCCTTCCGTAGCCCGACGAACAGTCCACCGCACAGAGACGTTGCCATCTTCCTGATTTTCTCCCCATCAGGAACCGCGCCACCCCCACC
>CAYTDY010000355.1:0-2313 GCA_964436665.1 uncultured Desulfobacteraceae bacterium | reverse complement strand
AGAGGGAGAGGGCCTTATCACAGATAATCCAGGGAAATACCATACCTACCTTTGTCATAAACAAAGACCATATTGTAACCCACTGGAACAAGGCCTGCGAGAATTTGACTGGCTATAAGGCTGAGGAGATAGTTGGAACGAATAAACAATGGCTACCCTTCAGGGGAGAAAAAAGGCCGATCATGGCTGATGTTATAGTAGATAAAATGGAGGAGAAAGAGATAAGGGGGTATTATGGTAATAGGTGGAGGAAGTCAGCCTTTATTGAGGGCGCTTATGAGGGAGAGGATTTTTTTCCTCAGATAGGGGAAAAGGGCAAATGGCTTTTCTTTACAGCCGCACCGATAAAAGGGGGTGACGGAGAGACTTTGGGTTCAATTGAAACCTACTGGGATACAACAGAGCGCAGGGAGGCGCAGGAGGCGTTACAGAGAGCGCATGATGAGCTGGAAACCAGGGTGAAGGAAAGGACGGCTGAACTCAGTAAGGTTAATGAAGAGTTAACCAGGTCGGAGGAGAAATACAAAACCCTTTTTGATAGCGCTCCTAACCCTATTTTTATTATGGACGGGCAGAAATTTAACATCATAGATGTCAATGCAACGGCCATGGATTGTTATAAGCAATCAAAAGAAGAATTGTTGAAAAAGACATTTTTTGATCTGTTATTTGAAGAAGACAAAGACCTTGAGGAGGGTTTAAAGAAACTCACTGATCATCAATGTGCTTTTTATCCAAGGAGGAGACACGTCAGAAAGAAGGGGGGACCTTTTTATGTAAATATTGTGGCATGTCACGCAAGACATATGGGTAGAGATAGTCTGATAGCAACTACAACTGATATTAATGAGAATGTTGAAAAAGAGGCCCAGTTGATACAGGCAAGTAAGCTTGCTACCCTCGGAACCCTGGCCTCAGGTATGGCACATGAGCTAACACAGCCCTTAAATGTGATTCAGGTTGCAAGTGATTTCTTTTTAAAGAAGATCAAAAAAGGGGAAGAGGTCTCCAAAGATGAGTTGAGTGCCATGGCCGAAGAAATAGGTAGCCATGTGGACAGGGCCTCAAAGGTAATTAATCATATGAGAGAGTTTGCCAGGCAATCTGACCTCACCAGGACAAGGGTAAATATAAACGAACCCGTTAAAGACGTTTTTAAGGTTATGGGTCAGCAATTAAGGGTACACCAGATAGAGGTTGAACTCGATCTTGATCCACATCTACCTTATATTATGGCGGATCATAATCGGCTGGAGCAGGTCTTTATCAATTTAGTGACCAATGCCATGTATGCTATGGATGATAAGGGTTTGAGATGGAGAGAGAAGAAATGGCAGAGATTGCTCAAAATAAAATCATTTACCGTTGACGGTCAGGTTGTAGTAACGTTATTTGATGCTGGCAAAGGGATTCCAAAAGAGATAATGGATAAGATATTTGAGCCCTTTTTTACCACCAGAGAGGTGGGACAGGGTACAGGATTAGGGATGAGCATCAGTTACCGGATTATTAGTGACTATGGGGGGACAATAGATGTAGAAAGCGAGGTAGATAAAGGCACTATCTTTACATTGAAATTTCCTTGTGTTGAATGATAGGATTTGTCATTTGTCATTGGTCATTTGTTATTCACAAAATACAGATAACCAGTATCCAGTAACGAGTAACCAGCAACTAGAAACATGTCCAAACTTTTAATCATAGACGATGAAGAGGGGATCAGGAAGGTCTTAACCCTTTCTCTTGCAAGCGATGGATACGATGTATCAACTGCACCAGGAGGCGAAGAGGGTATTGAAATATTTAAAAAGGAATCACCATCTATAGTCTTAACAGATATAAAGATGCCAGGCATGGATGGGATTGATACCTTGAAAAAGATCAAGGAACTAAACTCCGATGCCGAGGTTATAATGATAACCGGCCATGGGGATATGGATTTAGCTATAGAGGCCCTTAAACTTGATGCCTCAGATTTCCTGAACAAACCTATAAGGGATGAGGCCCTTTCAGTTGCCTTGAAGAGGGCGGAACAGAGGATAGCAATTAATACCAAACTGAAGGCATACACAGATGACCTTGAGCGAATGGTCAGAATAGCCACAGAGGAGGTAAAGAGGAGATCTGAGTTTCAGAATAAACTAATCACATCTTCTAATGATGCCGTGATTGCTACAGATGAGAAAGGTGATATTGTCATATATAATAAGGGTGCAGAAAGGATATTTGGATATCCTAGGGGTGAAACCATAAGAAAGATGAACATTGACAAACTCTATCCACAGGCGATAGTTTCAGAGTTTAGGTCAGGAT
>CAYTDY010000354.1:0-2318 GCA_964436665.1 uncultured Desulfobacteraceae bacterium | reverse complement strand
AAGGAAAGGGAATGAGCTTTCTTGAGTTTAATGAGGCAGATAAGATGAAGGTTCGGTCATTGCCTGTTTTTAAAAAATATAAAGACAAGTACATAAAAAGAGCCAAGGGCAAAGAGCAACTCGCGGAAAAAATCTACGATCGTTGCAAAGAACTGCTCAAGTAAGGTGACAAATAGTAAAAAGATTTGGGGAGCCAGCATGTATGCTATGCTCCCCGCCTTGCACGTTTGAGTGCATCTGTTTAGAAAGGGATGCCCATGTTGAAAGCAATCGCAGAAACAGTGAATTCTTCTATTAAAAAGATCAGTGAATTGCTCGCAACACTGGCGGGTTGGGCTGTCTTTATCATGATGGGTGTTGTGGTAGTCGACGTATTTATGCTTGCAACCCGTTTAGGCTCATTACAAGTTGCAGTAGAATTGGTCGAGATGCTGATGATTGTAGTCGTGTTTGGCGCTTTTGCCTACGCTGATATTTTAGAGAAGCATGTTACCGCAACAATGTTAGTTTCACGGCTTTCAACAAGATGGAGGGCTGTATCTGATGCCTTCAGCTATAGCATTAGTCTATTAATCTGCCTTGTATTCACATGGCAGATTATTCTTTATGCACAACGTATGACAGCTATAAGAAAATCTTGCCTCAGTTCTGATCTGCCATATTATCCATTTACGTGGTTTGCTGTTGTTGGATTTATTCTCCTTGACATGCGGTATCTCATTCGAACTGTGACAAACATCTATAACGTTTTTACAAAGAGAGGATAATGTTAACGCCCCCAATAGTGGGAATAATAGGTATTATTATACTGGTTTTCCTGATAGTGTTAGGTGTTCCTATAGCTGTGAGCTCCGCAGTTGTTGGTTTCCTCGGCTGTGTTGTGCTGATAGGTCTCAAGCCGGCACTTGGCGTAATGTATTTAATACCGGTTGACAAGGTAGCAACGTATTCGCTGAGTGTCATTCCTCTCTTTATCCTCATGGGTGTTTTAGCATTGCGCGGTGGTATCGGGCACGAGCTGTATGGTGCGTGTGTCAAATGGTTTGGTCGTCTTCACGGTGGACTGGCTATGGCTACAACCGCTGCCAATGCCCTTTTTGGTGCATGCTCAGGCTCAAGTTTGGCTGCAGCTGCTACCTTCACTAAATTATCGATGCCGGAGATGTCTTACTACAATTATCACCCGAGGCTTTCCACTGGAGTTATAGCAGCGAGTGGGACTATGGCCGCCATGATACCGCCCAGTGGCATGATGGTAATTTTTTGTACCTTTGCAAATGTTTCTCTCGGCAAGATGTTAGTTGCTGGTGTTATTCCAGGTATTTTGTCAGCCTTTATATATATGATTTCAATTTATGTAAGATCACGCTTAGATCCCACGCTTGGTCCTGCTGTTGTGACAAAGGTATCGCTGAAAGAAAAGCTGCTTGCTCTCAGATATCTCCTGACGGCTGCAATGGTTTTTATCGTTCTTCTCGGTGGTATCTATTTAGGAATATTCAGCCCTACCGAGGGTGGCGCTGCTGGTGCTTTTGTCATTTTTCTTATTGTTCTATTCCGGAAAAAATTACGTTGGAGTACTCTCGTGCTGTCTCTTAAGGAGGCGGTGACTACGAGTGCCATGATTTTTTTTATTATTGTGGGGGCAATGGTTTTTGCACAGTTCCTTGCAGTTAGCCGTTTACCTAACTTTTTTATCGATATAGTAACATCACGGGCAGTGCACCCATTGCTTGTTGTGGCAATGATTCTTTTAATATATGTTTTTTTAGGGACATTTCTCGATGCGGTGGCGATGATGGCCTTAACCCTGCCCATTTTGTTCCCATTGATAGAATCTCTCGGAATAAATGGAATCTGGTTCGGTATCATGGTGATTAAAATGACAGAGATAGCGCTCATCACCCCTCCGTTAGGATTAAACGTGTATGTTGTGAAAGGATTAGCCCCAGAGGAGACTCGACTTGAGGATATATTTATGGGCATTCTGCCGTTTCTGCTTATGGATCTCCTGACGCTCGCCCTTATTTTTATTTTTCCTCACATAGCTCTTTGGCTTCCAGGGACGATGGGGTAATGATATCAAGGTCATTTTCCAAATAGGCTTTGTAATAAAGGAGCAGATGGATGGCACAAAAGGTAATAAAGCTGCCTCAATGCGCTGAGTGTAATGTTAGAAATAAGATATGTACTCAGCAAGACGGACATGGGCCTGATTTTTGCCCGACAATAAACCTTACTCATGTGGTAAAGGACTCCCTTTTAGAATATCAGAGACCTGAGATAAAGGAATTTGCTCTTTATGCTACTATTCAGGA
>CAYTDY010000353.1:0-2337 GCA_964436665.1 uncultured Desulfobacteraceae bacterium | reverse complement strand
TTAACATTTAAGATTTTGATTTTTTCCATATCTATAGTGAAGATCTTAATTTGACTAATCTTTTTATTCTGTTCATTTTACGTTGAGAGATTCTTCTACTGTTTCATTTATAATTCTATAATATAGATTATAATTCACAACTCATACCATCAATAAGACAAATTGTTTTCATATTACCCACCACTTTATTAGTTTATAATGAGAGGCTTGTTGGTAAAAAAGAAAAATCTATTGACAGAAAAGGTAGCATACAGTATGCAAAATGAAATAAACATACCTATTCTTTAACTTTTTAAAAGGAAAGATTATCAATGAAGGTTCTTGTAAGCGATTCTCTATCAGATGTGGGTATAAAGATATTTCAGGAAACCCCTGATATTGAGGTTGATGTAAATACTAATCTGACACCAGAGGAGCTAAAAGGGATTATTGGAAACTACCATGCCCTTGTTATACGGAGTGCAACCAAGGCCACTGCCGAGATCATAGAGGCTGCCCACAACCTGAAGGTCATTTGTCGTGGTGGAATAGGTCTGGACAATGTTGACATCCATGCCGCAAGCAAAAAGGGAATTGTTGTAATGAATACACCAGAGGGTAACACCATAACAGCGGCAGAACACACCATTGGAATGATAATGGCCCTCTCCCGTAACATCCCTCAGGCAACAACGTCTCTTAAGGAGGGAAAATGGGAAAAGAAAAAATTCCAGGGTTGCGAAATCTTTAATAAAACTCTTGGTGTTATCGGGGTCGGGCGTATAGGACGGCTTGTGGCTGAGAGGTCAAAGGGAATGAAGATGAAAGTCATTGCCTATGACCCTTATATAAAGCCAGACATCATTGAGAGAATGGATATCGAGCCTGTCTCTTTTGATGAACTTCTTCAAAGGTCTAATTATATCACTATTCATGCCCCACTAACAGATGAAACTAACAATATGATAAACAAGGAGACAATCGCCAAAATGAAAAGCGGGGCAATGCTTATCAACTGCGCCCGCGGAGGCATAGTCAATGAAGATGATCTCTTTGATGCCTTAAAATCAGGTTATCTGTCAGGTGCTGCCCTGGATGTCTTTAGCAAAGAGCCACCCGGCAAGATAAAACTGATGAGCCTGCCCAACTTCATATGCACACCCCACCTTGGTGCGTCAACCAAAGAGGCACAGGAAAAAGTAGCCGAGGATGTGGCAGAACAGACTGTAGCCTATCTCCTTTACGGCTCAGTAAAAAATGCTGTGAATGTCCCGAGCATTAGCCCCGAACTGATATCCACCCTAAGACCTTACGCCATTCTGGCTGAAAGAATGGGATCCCTTCAGGCCCAGCTCGCTGACAGCGCTATCCTGGAAGTTCAGATAAATTACTCAGGAAAGGTAATCGACTATGATATAGCCCCCTTGACCACCTCAATGCTCAAAGGGCTCCTCACTCCTGTCCTTAAAGATCAAGTGAACTTTGTTAATGCCCCCCTTCTTGCTACTGAACGGGGGATAAAGGTGGTGGAATCTAAAACCAAGGCATCCGAGGATTTTTTAAGCCTTATCAAACTTACTGTCAAGACACAGAAAAGTAAAAATATTATATCAGGGACCATATTCGGTAATAAATTGCTCAGGATCTTGCGCATCAATAACTTTTACCTTGAGGCCATTCCTGAAGGCCATAACCTCTTGATAAACAATCTGGACAAGCCTGGCGTTATCGGTAAAATTACCAGCACCCTTGGGAAATATGAGGTTAACATTGGCCGCATGCAAGTGGGTGAGGAAAAAGCAAAAAAACAGAATGTGATCTTTCTGGCTACAAATATTTCAGTAAACGATAAGATCCTTGAAGAATTGCGCGGCCTGGAAAATATTTTTTTAGTAAAAAGGATAGAGTTGTAAACTCAAGACCCTCCAAGGTATGGGAATAATATATTAAACATAATTTAAAGGAATCTTAATTTGAGGAGGTGAGTTTTTATTTATTAAACCAACCCGAAAACCAAAAAAATGAGGAGGATAAAATGAAAAGAGCAATGTTTTTTCTTGACCAAAAGGATATGCCAACTCATTGGTATAACATCCAGGCAGATTTGCCAGAACCACTTCCACCAGTTTTGCATCCAGGAACAGGGAAGCCGGTAACCCCGGATGACCTCGCTCCTCTATTCCCTATGGAGCTTATCAAACAGGAGGTAAGCACCGAACGATGGATTGAAATCCCTGAAGAGCTACAGGATATCTATCGTACATGGAGACCAACAGTGTTACATCGGGCATATCGCCTTGAGAAGGCCTTAGACACGCCGGCCAAGATCTTCTACAAATATGAAGGAACAAACCAGGC
>CAYTDY010000352.1:0-2338 GCA_964436665.1 uncultured Desulfobacteraceae bacterium | reverse complement strand
CCTTGATGCCAGAACCGTACTTAAGATGGCTACTATTGGAGGCGCCAAAGTCATTGGTTTAGAAAATAGAATAGGAACCATTGAAGCAGGAAAAAAGGCTGACATCATTATCGTTGATACAAATACACCACATATGACACCCATTTATAATCCATATTCTCAGCTTGTATATTCTGCTACTGGAGGAGATGTCAGAGATGTTATAATAAATGGCAATATTGTATTTAGGGATAGACAATTCAAAACCCTTGATATGAAAGGGATTATGGATGAAGTTAAAAGACTCAAACGAAGAATAAATGCCCGATAAAAAATCTATTATTCCCATTTCCTGAACTATCTTTGCTACTTTTCCAATACAATTTTAAAGTTATTGATTGCATATTTTTATCTACTACTCTCTTTGGTAATCAGAATATCGGGGTTCTGTGGGAGATGAATATACTTATAACCTACCTATGATGATCCGAAGGCTTGGCCATATGTACTGTTACCTGTTGGAACGGAATTACCCAATGGTGACGATTGCAGGTATCAACACAAATACGATGCATGGTTCTCTGCAAAAGTTTGTGGTTGGGCCCTGCATTACCCTTGAAACTGGCCATGATTGCCACATCCAATGAAGAAGGGCCGGCCTCTTTAAACTGCACACTTATGGTATTGATGCTTTTGTCATGTCCCTCTTCGGTTAACCCATCAATAACTGCCTTCTCAAGTATGGCAGGTATCTCTTGGGTGATTATATTCTGGTGAGCGTAATCCAGTCCAAAGGTTATCCAGAGACCGAAGCCTGTAGAAAGGTTGGTTGGAGACTTAGATAAATAATCCACCGTCCTATAGGTTATGAAAGCACCACCAAGTAGTTCCAATTCCACGATCTCAGGAGTCTGGACTACTACCTTACCGTAAGTACCATCGTTTAGCATGACCCAGTCACCACATCTGGAGGGAAACCAGGGCTCGCTTTCAGCTATCGGACGTGACCGGAGTTCCAGAAGGTCTTTCAGAGGGAGTCGAATATGGCCTCCCTCCAGATTCTTGTTTTCAAGTTCTGTGAAGAGATTTATGGAGACGACTTTATATGGAAGGCCATTATAAATTACCCTCTCCCCCTCTCTTACCGGTCCGAAATTAAGGATAAGTCTTGCCTGGTTCCAGAATCGGAGAATGGCCTGCTTTGAAGCCCACGCAATTCCAAGGATGAAGATTATGGCAATGGCTAGGAGAACCCAATCCCCAAAAAAGTAGAGTACGGCCAGGAGGGCCAGGATAGAGACTATGAAGGTGAAGAAAATATAGACCATATCAAAGATGCGCACATAGAAAGAGCGCTCTTTTTTATGAAATGGGCTATATCTCTGGATAAATTTATGAATCAAGTGAAGAACAAACCAGATAAAGACAAAGGCCAGGAATGAGATGATAAGATTGCGGCCACGGCTTTTAAAAAAAATCTGTATTATCCCGCGAAGGGATTGGGATAGAGACTTTCTTTCGCCTAATTTTTGTTCTAATTGCTGGACAGCTATATTCATCTGGGTTCTGATTTCATGTTCTTTATTCTCCCATACTTTTTTAATACTGTTTAGCTTTTCAATGAGAGAAGAATTGGTAGCATGCGTCAGATGAGCTTCTAAATTTTTTAAAGCCTTTTGTGTGACCGGGAGTTGAGATTTATAGAGTTCGATCTTGTTCCGTAATTTTTCAATCGCCCGAGGGCGTGAAGTCATTTTTTTCAATTCCCTGATGACAGGCCCGAGCAGTTCGGTGATTTCCAGATTCCAATCAAGACTTTTTTTCTTCTCCTCCCGAAGAACTCCGAAGTCCATCCCTGTGGATAACTGATTAAAAGTCTCTTCCATGTTTTTCAGTTTTAGGCTTAACTCGTTAATCTGGGACCTCAGTTCTTGCTCTCGGCCAACTCCTTGGGAACTTTGCAGTATTTCCTGTGTGGCAGCAATTTTTTCAGATATCTGGTTTATGGATTTGAGCAATAACTTCAGATTTTTGATTTGTGCTTGATACCTTGCTTCATCGTGAAGGGGGGTTGCATAGAGTGTATGGATGGGCAGGATAAAGAGAAAAAAAAGAAAGAAAAGATAAAGAGATTTTCTCATAATAAAGTTATTGAACCAAAAAAAGGCCTCATGAGCTTTAAAATCTATGGTCAGTTACTGTTGCTTAATCTACCTATCAGATTTATGCTGACATGGCAAATAGAGAGATTAATTTTTAAATTTGATTATGTAGTTATATCGTAACTCAGGTTCAGGGGTTCCCGGTTCAAAGCCTGCCCGCCGGACGGCAGGCGGGGTTCAAAGTTAGAGATCAACCA
>CAYTDY010000351.1:0-2356 GCA_964436665.1 uncultured Desulfobacteraceae bacterium | reverse complement strand
ATCTGGCAAGATGTTCAAATCAGCGACCTTTGAGTATGAAAACAGTATCCTGATACAGGGGAAACCTAAACAATTTATCTCCAAAATGGTCATTACAGACGCCGTACTAAAAAGCAATGTTACCACCATGAATTACAGCAAGGTCAAACTAAAGAAGATACCGGATTCAACCTTCAACCTTAACCTATTGGTGAGATAGTTTCCGGGAGGTGATATCATGACTGCTAAAATCGTTATTTTTGTAATCTTAGCTTTGTTTATTTTATTCAAATTTAGGCGCGGATTACGATCACTTACTAACCACGGATTCTATATGTTTTTTGCCTTTGAAGCTCTTTTGGTGCTTTTGTTTTTCAATATTGACTTTTGGATTAGCAGGGCTTTCACGTTGTATCAGATTCTTTCATGGATATCTTTGGTTGCTTCAGCACTGTTGGCATTGAGTGGATTTTATAGTTTGAAAAAATATGGAAAATCTATTGAAGGTTGGGAGGATACAACTCATTTAATAACCCAGGGAATTTTCCGTTATATCCGTCATCCTCTCTATTCAAGTTTGATTTTGCTTTCCATTGGTTTCTTACTGAAAAATGTTACATTACAATCGATAGTCGCATGCTTTATTTCGATAGTATCTTTAATGGCAGCGTCAAAGGTTGAGGAAAGAGAAAATCTTGCAAAATTTGGTAGCCCTTACAATGGCTATAAGAAAGTGACCAAACGCTATATCCCTTTTATTTTTTGAATAAAGATCACTCCTGAATGCCTAAAGCTTGCGATAACCAGGAAAGTAGTAAGTTAAGTTGATAAAAATGAAAAATAGCCTTTTCCTGATGATCTTATTTTTTCTTTTTGTATGCCTTTTATCCGAGTCAACATCTTCTATAGCCACAGAACTGGGCAGTGTTACTGAGAGAGTGGAAGAAACAGAATCTTGCGGACTACGGGACGAATTATCAGAAGGTTTTGAATACAGCCTGAGATTCCTGACTTCTGGTGCCTGCCAGAAGGTGGCAGACTCTTACCAGAATCCCAATAATGATTTTTTTCAGATCCCACGCTACTCTACAGAATTGGAAATCCGTCCAGATCTCCGTCTAACCTTCAGGAGATTGGATCTAAGTGCCAAACCCAGAATGAACCTTGAATGGAAGGCATGGGAGGATGGGGCTCGAGAAGGAGACACCGATTGGGATGACGACTGGTTTATAAATGAATGGCAGGCCAGGATACGAGTGATGGAAAACCTGTTTGTCTCGTATGGCCGGGAAAACCTGCAGTGGGGCCCTTCCTACCTCTTTTCCCCTTCCAATCCTTTCTTCCGGGATAATGGCCGGAGCAACCCTAAACGAGAAGTGCCGGGAATGGAATTTGCCCGTCTTGTTTGGTTGCCGGGAATGTCATGGACCATTTCTCTTATCGCCAATCTAGATGAAGGGCGGCAGGAGTTTCGTTTTTTTGAATTTGACAAGATCTATGCCATAAAGCTTGATTATTCAGGGCGGGAAGCATATACGAGCACGATTCTGTCACATCAGGAGAGTGACAGGAACAGGCTAGGTGCCTTTGGAGGCTGGACAGCCACAGATGCCCTTTTGATATATGGAGAAGGGACCATATCCAGGGGCACCAATGCACTCTATCCCAAAAAGGCAGATAACCCTTTTGGAGCATCCATGGAGGCAGTGGATGATGAAGATTCGTCCTTGAAGGGTACCATCCTGGCCGGGGGCTCCTACACCCTTAAAGTTGGACCCACCCTATCAGTGGAATATGTTTACAACAGCTATGGATATAGCGATGATCAGGCAAAGGCATACTACCGGTTAAGAAACGAGGCCTCGGATGCATTTTATCTTGCAGGTCCTATACAGGGTTTGTCCAGATTGACTCTCAGCCGGACGGCAGATCCCAAGCTGAGATTCCTGAGACGGAACTACGTTATGTTTCAATACCAGCATAATGATATTCAGGATGTACTCAACCTCACATTTCGGTGGACCCAGAACATAGACGATAGCTCCGGCCAATTCATATCCATTGTTGAGTACTTTGTGGGTAACCACATCCAGCTTTTCTCCATAGGAAGTATCAATTCGGGGAGCGGGGATACAGAATTCGGAACGATCTTAGACTATCAATGGATGATCGGATTGGAGTATACCTTCTAAGCTGCACTCAGGGATTTGTAAATTTAAGCCAGGCCTGATATGCTGATGGAAATATTTTTAAATTAGGAGAAAATTTACAGGGAAATTGTCGTGGAACCAAAATTTGCAGTGATAAACCGAATGCATGTGCTCAGAGCCTTTTCCTATACTGCGGTGTTCAACACCATTATTGCCATATTCTTGAC
>CAYTDY010000350.1:0-2369 GCA_964436665.1 uncultured Desulfobacteraceae bacterium | reverse complement strand
AATTCGCAAAACAGATACCACATCTTACACATGTATCAGGGTTAATAATACATATGGCATCTGCTTTTTTCTTTTTCCGTTTCTTTTTCCCTTCCTCCTTTGCTGGTTCTTTATCTGTTTGTTCGACCTCTATATCCTTTTTTGCACGTTTGCGCTCGGTAATAGCATTTGTCGGGCAACTCCTTAAACAGAGTAAACAACCTGTACACTTAGCCTCATCTATGTGATATTCAATAAGTGCCTTACAAACCTTTGCAGGGCACTTTTTGTCAACAATATGTGCTAAATATTCGTCTCTAAAGTATTTTATAGTGGTAAGGACAGGATTTGGGGCAGTTTGGCCCAATCCACAAAGAGAAGCATTTTTTACCAACTCCCCAAGTTCTTCAAGTAACCCTAAATCTTCCTCTTCACCCCGTCCATCAGCAATCCTTTCTAATATATTAAACATCCTTCTTATTCCTATACGACATGGTGAACACTTCCCGCAGCTTTCTTCCTGGGTAAAATCAATAAAGTATTTAGCTATATCCACCATACATACATCTTCATCAAGGACAATCATGCCTCCTGATCCCAGGATTGATCCAGCAGCCTGCAATGACTCATAAGTTACCTCCTTATCGAGATAACTTTCCGGGAGGCATCCTCCTGATGGACCTCCAGTTTGAACGGCTTTAAATTTCTTTCCATTAGGTATTCCGCCCCCAATATCATATATTATTTCCTTGAGCTTTATCCCCATTGGCACTTCAACCAGCCCTGAATTATTTATCTTTCCTGTAAGAGAAAAAACAACTGTACCCTTGGATGGCCCAGAGCCCATATCAGCGAACCATTTAGCCCCATTTTTAATTATAAGGGGTATATAGGCCCAAGTCTTGACATTGTTGATATTAGTAGGCTTTCCCCAGAGACCCTCTGAGGCAGGATATGGGGGGCGTGGACGTGGACTTCCCCTCTCGCCCATAATAGATGCCATTAATGCGGTTTCTTCACCTGAGACGAATGCACCCGCACCTTGATTGATCTGGAGATCGAAATTAAAATCGGAACCAAATATATGAGACCCAAGGAATCCTTTCTCCCTTGCCTGTGAAATTGCAACTTCGAGTCTATGAATAGCTAAGGGATATTCTGCCCGAACATAGATAAATCCCTTTGAGGCCCCGATGGCAAATGCCCCAATAATCATACCTTCTATCATACTGTGAGGATTTGCCTCGAGGAGACTCCTATCCATGAATGCACCAGGATCCCCCTCATCTGCATTACAGATTACGTATTTTTGAATAGCACCTCCACCATTACTGCGCCGTGCAAAATCCCATTTGACACCGGTGATGAAGCCGGCTCCGCCACGTCCCCTCAATTGAGAGGATTTTACTTCCCCGATTATTTCTTCAGGTGTCATAGCCAAAATTGCCTGTCGAGCCGCCCTATATCCCCCAATAGCAATATACTCTTCTATATCTTCAGGGTTTATAAATCCCCACTGGGCAGTAATCATTTTCTGCTGTCTATTGTAAAAAGGAATATCTGTCCATTTTGGGATAGGATTGCCTGTAGTGGGATCATGATAATGGAGTCGGCTTACAGGGATATTATTTATTAGATGGGAGTCAACAATCTCTTTGACATCATCAGGTTTCAATCGACAGTAGAGAATATCATCAGGGTCCACTATGGCGCTTGGTCCTACCTGGCAGAAACCACGGCAACCGGTTAGCTTTACTTCCACATCGGTTAATTTATGTTCCAAGATCTCATGTTCAAATTCTCTGTGTATCTGGGTTGCGCCTGCGGACACACAACCTGTTCCCTGACAGACAAGTATTGTTCGTTTTATGGTCATTTTCTGTTATCTCCCGTTTGTTTCATTCCTCATCGCCCTTTTCTGATTCACCGCCAGGTGGTCGTAGGGTTTCATCGGTTTCTTTCATCAAATCCTCATGTATTGCCTTTGCTGCCCTCCGACCGGCCCCCATAGCAGAGATAACTGTTGCTGCACCAGTAACAATATCTCCCCCTGCATAGACAAATTCCTTATTTGTTCTACCCCAATCATCGACTTCAATGTATCCCCACTTGTTTACCTTCATATCAGGGGTTGTTTTAGTAATCAATGGATTGGCCTGACCACCTATACTCATAAGAACCTGGTCGCAATCAAATTCAAAGAAGGAATCCTTGATAGGAACAGGCCTTTGTCTACCTGATTCATCAGGCTCCCCAAGTTCATATCTCTGGCATTTCATCCCAGTAGCCCATCCCTCCTCATTACCATAGATCTCAACAGGACTTGAAAGGAGTCTAAACTCTATCTTTTCCTCCTCTGCATGATGAACCTCTGCGGCCCTTGCCGGCAT
>CAYTDY010000349.1:0-2372 GCA_964436665.1 uncultured Desulfobacteraceae bacterium | reverse complement strand
TTTTATATGGGAACATGTTTCTGCCGCTCGATACAATTGGAGATGGCTTTCCGCAAGAGCCCTGAAAAAGGGTACAGTTGGACCTATTAGCTGATACTTATCAAACCCTTTGAATCTGGCTATCCCCCCTGATTGAAACAATCAACATTTACTGCGAGAATCCCGGCTTTGCAGCAACTGATGGACTTATATCCAGCTGCCGCACTACCCAATAACAAAATAGGCTCTGGGATTGCATTTTCATTGCTAACCTCATTTAAAAAAGGCAAAAAATCTTAAATGTTGCACCTCTATAGAAATTATAGTACCGCATTAGCCAACAATCGCCTCTTGATTGTCTTCGGTAAAGTTACCTTTAGACCTTAATATGTGGAAACTCTCAGATAAACACTGTTATTAGGCAACCCAGTTTAAGGAGAAGGGGGTTTTAATGGCAATTCACATCCATCACGTTCATATATTTGCTTCAGATATTGATAAGAGTATCAAATTCTACGATGAATTATTCGGGGCCAAGCTTATTCTCGATACCGAACTTGCCGGCGCAAGAAACGTTTTTATGAGAATTGGAAATGGGCGACTTCATCTTTATGATCAACCTCCCAAAATTCCCGGGAGAGGGAGTATCCATCATTTTGGAATCCAGACGGATGATATTAAAGGAGTTGTCAGTAAAATGAAGTCAAAGGGGATCAAATTAAAAAAAGATATCACCAACTTAGGGATCTGGAAATATATTATGGTTCCAGCTCCTGATGATATATTGATCGAACTTTTTGAAGTAAATAAGACCAAAATTCCAGTGCAATACTTAGATCATTTTGAATAATCAACTGATCCTGCCTTTTTGGGCCGCTATCCCCATGAGCTGAATATGGGGGCCATACAGCGGGTCTGCCTGGCCCGTGCCCTGGTCTTGGCCCCCTTCTTCTTGTCGCTGACGAGCCCACCAGTTCACTGGATCCGAGTGTACAGGCCAAAGTGCTGAAGTTGCTTCTGGATCTTCAGATCGAGATGGGTCTGACAATGCTCTTTGTCACCCATGATATCGGCTTGGCTCGAAAGATTGGCGACCGCATCGGGGTGATGCTATCCGGCCGACTTGTGGAAGTTGGCCCGGCTCATCTCATTTTATCAACTCCGCACCATCCCTACGCACAGCTATTGATCGACAGCGTAAGTGGAATAGCCCAGGGTTCTTTCCAGCCTGGTTTAGATTCAGTGGAGCCTGGTGGCTGCCCTTTTTTCACGCGATGCCCTCGGGCCAAAGACGTTTGCAGGTGTAAGAACCCACAACTTTTAGAGAAAGATTACCGCCAGGTAGCCTGTCATTTTCCATTAACCATCAGCAATCCAGTTTAAGAATTTTCTTGTAGATAGATACAAACTTGCGAATAGATATCGGGGGCCACGACCAGGAGACTATCATCTATCCTTTGCCCATCTAAGTATTCGTCGAGTAAAAATTCGCTCCCATCCATTTTGTAGATCTTCCCCCCCGCCGCTTCAATAATGACGCGAGCCGCAGCCAGGTCCTGATAGGACTCATTGGTAATGACAGCTGCCTCAGCGCGACCCATAGCAACATAGCATATATGAGCAGCAGTGCATCCCAGATCGCGGATTTTACCAGGAAATGTGGAATGGTAATGATGGTGAAATCGGGAGTAGGTGAGGAGAAGACTTTCGTCGTTAATATTTTCTTGAGCAGAAACGCGGATTTCCCTTTTTCCCCAGAAAGCTTTGTGTCCTACTTGGGCGTGAAAAAGATCGCCTGTTGTTGGCATATAAAACATGCCTAAGATGGGCCAAAAATTCTCAAGAAGAGACAGAGAGCTTCCCCAGATGGGAATTCCAGCCTGAAAATTAGCAACCCCATCTAACGCATCATAGATCCATAGGTATCTCTTTCCCTCATGAGTGTAGCCTTCGTTCTTTTGGTTGCTATTAAATACCTGATGATCAGGAAAATGAGTGCGGAGTTGATCTTGAAAAAATTCCGTCAGATGGAGCTCGGCTTCTGTAATCAATTCCTCATCGAATTTAACATCTGGGTTACCCCTGCCATAATAGGAAAGTGCTTCCTCTCCTGAACTTCGAATCACCTCCATTGCAAACTTAGTCAAATTCTCAATTCCCTGACTTTTTGATGCCACCATTTCCCCTCCTCGTTTGAAGTTGACTGCTCTTTTTTCAATATATAACAAAGCTAATTTTATTAACATTATTATGTTACTATTTGAATAATTATGCAAAATGTAAATGAATGGCAATCAAAATTTCTCAGTAAAAGATTATAGAATCCCAATAGTAATGGCTCTTTTCACTTGACCTTTTACAAAACTATATCCTATGGTGCCATAAGTGGCCTG
>CAYTDY010000348.1:0-2379 GCA_964436665.1 uncultured Desulfobacteraceae bacterium | reverse complement strand
TGGAATTCCACTGAGATTGCTTCCTCGCTACGCTCCTCGCAATGACAGCCAACATGCAATATTATTTTGGAATCGTACCACTAACTCTCGTCCCTAAAGTCAGTGGAAGTATAGTTTTTGGAAGTATATTCTTCTCCAGTTTTACTGTCAAGCCTGTGCTTAGGCAGCCTGTGCTTGGACATTATCTTTTTTGCAAACCGGCCGGTAATACGATTCCGCTTTCCATTGACACGCAAGCTCCTTCCTTCTATACTGGCCTTTCGCAAAACTGGATTCTTATCCTTTAATATTGGGGAGTTTTGTCTTTAAGACCAATGAGGATATCATCCCAATGGTCAATTAAAGGAAATGGAATAAATGGAAAAACAAAAAGGTATGAAGTTTGGAATTGGTAAGAAGCTGATCATTTACTTCTTGCTACTATCTCTGGTTCCCATAATAATTGGCGGGAGTATTTCCTTTTATGTCACCAAAAATCAACTTGAAAAAAATACAAGGGCATACCTGAGTGACCGTGCCAGGGATTGTGGAAGAAAAATATCCTATTATGTAAGTTCACGCTACCAAGATATCAAACTGCTTTCTTTAGCTGATGTTTTTGAAGGAAATGACACAGATGCAAAGCAAAAATATATAGAAGAGGTTGTAGAGGCTTATCCCTTTTATAAGGGAATTTCCGTAATTGATCTAACCGGAACAATTGTAGCATGCACCCGAAAGGAAATTGTTGGCCAATCAAGAGCCGATAGAAAATGGTTTCAGAGAACAATTCAATCGAAACAAGGCGATGTTATGCCCTTAGATGCCTATCGCGCAGAAACAGCAGGACGGAAGATGGTGATCGGATTTAACACACCCATAACAGATGAAACCAGCAAAGAAGTCATCGGCGTTTTGACTACCAGGGTAAGCATGGAGCATATTATAGAGAGGATACAAGTATTAGATCAAAGATCCGTGGGTGACAATCACGCCTACCTTCTCAACAAGACAGGCGAGATATTAGCAGGCCCTGATAAAAAGGAATTTTTTAACATTCACCGCCTGCATGAATTTCCAGTGGTCAAGGATCTGCTTGCTGGCAAAACAGGAATCACAGAGTATGAAAACGACAGGGAAGAAAATGTTATCAGCGCCCGATATGCATTAAAGGGAGATGGTGATTTTAATGGCTGGGGCTGGGGAATCATCATGACCGAACCTGCTTCAGAGGCCTTTAAAGCTGCGTATATAATACGTAATACGCTGATTACATTGGTGATAGTCATCGCCTTTTTAGTAACCGTGTTTGCTTTCTTTATCTCTAAAAGGTTTTCCAGACCCATCACAGAGATATCGGAATCAGCATTGCAAATCTCCCGAGGCGATTTGAGACCAATAGAAATTAAATATGGCCCAAGAGATGAAATAGGCGATCTTGTTGGTGCATTCAATAAAATGACGGAAGATTTACACGCAACCACTGTTTCTCGTGATTTACTGGCTAAAGAAATTGCCGAGCGCGAATGGGCTGAGGAGGCACTGAGAAAAAGTGAGGACAAATTAAAGAATATATTGCATGGTTCACCCATTCCAACATTTGTCATTGATAACAGCCATAGAGTTGTCTACTGGAATAGAGCTCTGGAAGAGTCCAGTGGGATCAAGTCTAAGGATATAGCTCGCACTGATCAGCATTGGAGGGCCTTTTACAATGAAAAGAGACCATGCATGGCTGATCTTCTGGTAGATGGAAAGATAGATGATATCCCTCAATGGTATCCGGGAAAATACAAGGCCTCTGATCTGATAGAGGGGGCATATGAGGCCATAGATTATTTTCCCCGGTTGAGCCATGATGGAAAATGGCTCTATTTTACAGCAGCTCCACTCAAGGACTCAAACGGAAGATTAATTGGTGTCGTAGAAACCCTTCAGGATATAACAGAGACAAAAAAGGCCGAGGAACAGATAAGGTTGTTGTCAAGACAGATAATAGAGATCCAGGAAAGGGAGAGAGAATCTTTATCAAGGGAGATTCATGATAACATTGGCCAGCTATTAGGTACATTGAAGATGGGTCTTTCCAGGGCGAATAAAAAGATACCATATGAGCTCTCTACCATAAAGGACCAATTGAGTGAGCTTTCATATCTCGTAGATAAAACGATAAAGGAAATCAGGGATCTCTCCCATGCACTGCATCCACCTTTGATCGAGGATCTGGGGCTTATATCTGCCCTGGAGGATCTTTGTCAGGACTTTAAATCATGCTCAGAGATCAAGATTAAATATAATTTTGAGCAAATCCAAATACCTCTTCAGTCTATAACCAACATCACCATATATAGACTTTTCCAGGAAGGGTTAAATAATATTTTAAAACATAGCAGGGCAACA
>CAYTDY010000347.1:0-2399 GCA_964436665.1 uncultured Desulfobacteraceae bacterium | reverse complement strand
GATTTCAATAGGTTAGCCTAAAAATAACCTTCCAACTGGCGAAGTCGGGTTAACGGAGCTCACCCCCCACCTGCCCTCATCCCGCCTCGAGGATTTCTTGCAATTATTCAACTTAGGAAACAACGTCCCCTAAATGCTTAGATATCGCCTCTCGAAAACAGCCATGACCTCCTTTGGTATATGAACGATACCAATAGCTTATTCTCGCTCCATGGGTCATTGAAAAGAGCTATTCGACAAGGTGAAGTGCAAAAAAAGACAACAACCATATCCCTCAATAGCTCCAAATCAAGCAGATAAAAATCCCGATACTGTTTTGCGGAGTGAAAGCATCGATGAAGGGAACTTAACGATTGACATCCTCAATTTATGACATTATAAAATAATAAACAGAAGTGTTAATTATTTCTGATCATTTAAAACTTAAACCTATGACGAATACCAATATTGCCAAGTTGCTTCGTGTAGAATCTCCTTTTCTAACGCTTTCATCTCTTCAAGCCATTTTTAATTTAACCAGAGAGAGCGCCCGAACGACTGCATCCAGACTCGTTAAGAAAGGTATTCTCCTGAGGATCACTCGAAACCTATATGTCGTCGCCGGCAGAAAATATTCGCTTTTTTCCCTGGCAAATGCTCTCCGCCAGCCGTCGGTAATCTCCCTGGAAACGGCACTTAATTATTGGGGATTGATCGTCCAGGTTCCCCAAATAATCTTTTCCGTGGCCCTTGGGAGCTATCAAAGCAACATAGATAACACCGAATTTGTCTATCGGCGCATTGATTCTTCCCTTTTTCATTTCGGCCAGAAGAAGGTCGAAGATTTTTATGTTGCCGAACCGGAAAAGGCATTCCTTGATACACTTTACATGAAAAACAAGGGCCTGGTCGAGTTGTCGCCTGAGGATGTCGACCTGGGTAAACTTGATATTGAACTGGTCGATTTCTACAGTCGACCATATCCAGATACTGTAAGAAAAATGTTTCGTTTATATAGAGAGCAGAGTTATGAGGCCAAGTAAACAGGATTTTTTTAACATCTACCGGGAAAATGTTATCATCGAAGTCGTGCAGGCCCTGGCTAAGTCAAGGGCCGGTTCTAAAATCGCGTTTAAGGGTGGCACGGCTCTGAAGCTCTTTTATGGCTTGCCTCGGTACTCTGAGGACATTGACTATGACATTCTCCCAAAAGCTGATGGTGAGAAACTTCTGGAAGTGATTACAAGGCTTTTTGAAAAACAGAAATGGGAAATAACGGATCAGGCGCTCAAATATTACACGCTCCTTTTTGAAATCCGGTTCGCCGGCGTGGAGAGGAATTTTCGTTTGAAGATTGAAATCTCCACGCGCCAGAAACAATTTGATACGACAATCGCAGCTCTTAGAGGTGTGCCGGTTCTAACCCTCGAACCTTCTTTTTTAATGACAGAAAAGCTATTTACCTTTATTGAGAGGGGGGCGGGAAGGGATATTTTCGATGCGTGGTACATCCTGAACAATGCATATCCGCTGAACGAGTCGATGATTCAAAAATCTTTTGGAGATGAACGAAGCTTCTTTCTGAGCATCTTAACAAAAGTGGAAAAGGCGGATTCTAAGAAAATATCCCGCGATACGGGCAAACTGCTGGGCGCTGACTACCGGAACTGGATGAAAACATCTTTTCTCGCTGATCTTAAATTTCTCATCGCCAAGAGAATCGAGGCATTAGAAAACAAATAGCGCGGTATCCTCTTCTCTCGTTTCCTCAAGTGCAAAGCTCCTCTTTTTTTGCATGAGCGCTTAGGGAAATCGCCCCAATTGCAAGGAAAGGAAGTGGCTGAGGGGGTGAGGAGCGGCCTTTCAGGCCTTGAGGAGCGTCTCGCAAAGCTAGACTTGAGGTTTGAGCATGGTAGAAAAGTTATTTAACCTTTTCTATGAAGATTTTTGCTGCCTTAAGCGAATCCTTAACGACAGTCACATCCTCCAAGAGGCCTCTATAATATCCTGCAATATGCAGCAATTTGTATAGCTTATCAAACTCTTTCAAAAGCCTGCCGTTATGAATCATTAGATATCTTCGCAGCATCTCGCGGTAACCATCCACAGATTGCGGAAGTTCTTTTTCTTCAATCCCCTTCTTGAGCAAATACTGATCGATGGCCTTGAGAACAGCGAGATAGGCAGTTGCGCAAGCGTCTTGAACAGGTTTGCCATCGGTATAGGTATTATCTTCGATTGGAGCAGTTCTTAAAATCGCTCTCGCGTTTTCCAAATATCTCAATGCCTCTTTCACCTGAAAGAACTCCTTCATACGAATTTAATCGCATTCTAATTTTTTTCGATTACCGGGTCAAGAAAATCCATGGAAAAACAAGAAAGGGTTTTCTTCCAAGGCACGCAAGTGACATAAAATGTCA
>CAYTDY010000346.1:0-2410 GCA_964436665.1 uncultured Desulfobacteraceae bacterium | reverse complement strand
GTCTTTCTATTTAACCGGGGTTTACCCCGTTAAATTTATGTCAATAACAGCTTGAGGGGTTAAATTGACGAAGTCACAGCATAGCATATTTAACTTGTCGAAGTGTATTTAACTGGGGCCTCTAGCGTAAATGGGAAAAAAGTTATTTAGAAACTTAAGGGCGTCCCCCTCACCATCATTCACTTTAATCTATGGGTAATGTATTTGAGTACATCAACCAGCTTATCCCTTGAAGCGAAACACTTTACTCCCACATGTTCATGATTCGGAAAGGTCTCTATCTCCGCATGATGAGGAGCATTATCCCATCCTATAATCTGATTATCAACTTCATCAAGCCAATAATAGCTATACCGCTGCAGAGAACGTTTAAATCTTTTCTCCCAGATTCTCAAGCTGCTTCCGTCAACTAATCTGAGTTTTACCTTCAAAAATTGAAACCCATATTTCTCAGCGGTTGAAGAGAATTCAACTGCCTTTATAATATGGCTAAATTCATCAAGGATTTCCTTCATCAGTTTTTCCCAGCACGAATTTCAGATCCTTTACAAGCTCTCCTGCCTTTTCAAATACATCATTCCAAAACGACCATTCAACCAAGTCTTCGTGCAACCTATGATCTGCCTCTTTAGGGAATTCTTTTTCAAAATCAGCAAAGCTTTTATGATACTTACGTTCAAACTCTAAGATATTCTTTCTAGCCTCGTCCAGATCTTCCTCCTTTTCCCTAAGTTGAACAGAAGCAACTTCCCGGATGGCACCTGCCAACAATTTTTCCTGAAGTTCCGGATCTATCTTAGAAAGTTTATCAGGTACTGTTATTTCAATCTTGGTCATATAAACTCACTCTCCCTTCTATTGAACTCTTTTTAATCCTTTCTAATTTGTCTCAAATACGGTGCAGTTCTGACACTAGACTGGCACCTTGCCATCATGTACGATTCTTCTGAATTTCTCGTATTGATCACTATACCAGATTTCCTTGAAGCTTTTTTCAAAAACATTTCCCGGGGCAGTCTTCTTTTGAAATTCTCTTCTATTCGCGCCATTTCCGGCACAACAGGGAACAACATGTCCCGTAGCAAAAATAAACGGCTCAAGCCAGGCAGTGCACTGTGAAATGTGTGGATTATCTAGCTGTGCACAGTTGTTATATATTACTCTTATGCCAAGTTCCTCTACCTTTGTTTGATTTTCATCCCTCTTTTCTTTAGGAATATCAACGGATAGATGTTTGACTTCCTCAAAAGGATGAAGCAAAGGTGTGAATAATATTTGATATTCCCTGGCACTTACTCTCTTTTCCGTTTTCTTTTTTTCCTAACTATCTATTGGTAGATATGTTTATCTTCTTGGTTTTTAAAACGAATAACAGATAATCAATAACCAATAACTTCTGAGGGCTGTTCACTGTCTAACTTCTCACCGGCACCCATTGCCCTGACTTTCTCCCTATCAGGAACCTTGCCATCCCCACCGGTGCAGCCAGATTGACCAGGCAGAAAGAAAACAGGATACCAAGGGTGGGCGGCAGCTCGGTGTTTTTCTGCTTGAGGTATCCCGCGAATGCCAGTGCGTAGAAGGCGAATTGAAGAGCCAGAGCTGGGCGGTACAAAGCGTGACTGATAAGCAGCAGATTGAGAGCAAAGAGGGCAATGAGGAAATACGATAGGGCTAATACACCTTTATCCTATTTCTACAGTAAGACATCTTTAAATTCGGATCGCTTGAAAAACCATATGACCGCTAAATTGAAGTTTTATGCATTCCAATGTTTTTGGATCAATCTTCTTAATTCGTCCCCACAAATGGATGATACGGTTTAAAGGTGATCCCTTTGATGACCAGACAATTCGCTCTAAAAGAGCTGATAAAGTTTTCGGTAAGAGATTTGGGAGAATTCGGGTGCAAATAAGGGAAAAACAATCAACTCCAGCTCTGATTTTTTCTAATTTAAACCCCACTTCTTCCATTATTTTTTCAAGACCATATGGCGTTATGCTTCGAAAAGAATCACTATGATAAGGTTCCAGGTAGGACGTACTTCCAATAAACTTCCCGCCGATTTTACAGACCCTTGCCAATTCTCTAAAAACAGTTTGCAGATCCCTAACATGTTCTAAAACCTGACAACTAAAAACCACATCAAAGCTCTGGCTCATAAATGGCAGTAATCGACCATCATATGCTACTCTACTGCAATAGCCTCCTTTCATTCCATTAACTTCAGGAGAGCTTGCTAAATCAACCCCGAAGTATTGGCATCCAACCCTTTTTATAGCTTCCTGGTGCCTTCCATCGCCGCATCATGATAAAAACAGCTAATACCTAAAATGTTCATAGATTGAGCCTGGTTTTCTTATTTCGGAAATGCCGTAGTTCAGGTTGCTTTTTGGTGTTGGTTGAAGCT
>CAYTDY010000345.1:0-2418 GCA_964436665.1 uncultured Desulfobacteraceae bacterium | reverse complement strand
ATGTATCAAGCTGAATTACATGGCAAATTGTCTCAGAGAATTGAGAGAATGGAAGACATTTTGAGTTCAAATGTCTTTTCATTTTTTAAATACTCGACTCGAGAAATTTTTCTAAAAGGGTATCTGAAAAAATTGGGTTTTGATGTTTCTGATCAGGAAGCTAACGAAGCAGAATTTATATTTTGGCCACGTTTTGAGGAAAATACTGAACCGGATCTCGTTATAATAGTTGGAAATTACTATTTACTGATTGAAGCTAAATATTTTTCAGATTTTGGCGGTGAAACTGATAAAACTAAAGCTCAACTGATCCGAGAAATAGAGGGCGGTAGATTAGAGGCGAAAAATTATGGGAAGCATTTTGTACTAATTGCAATTACAGCTGACTCTTATTACAAAGACTACAAATTTGAAGTAATCCCATCAGATTTTATTCCTTATTTCAAATGGACCAATTGGCAGAAGGTTTCATGGTTCCTTACCAAAATCTTAGAGAGTGACAAAAAAATAACAAACCAAGAGCGGGACTTCGCCCTTGATTTATATAATTTGCTTGATAAGAAAAATCTTCGGGAATTTCAAAGCTTCGACATTTTTTTTGTCATAAACCGTTATCTCAAACCGCATGATTCCGTTTTCTTTGAGGCAAAAACTGCTAAATTCCGTGGAGGTTTCATAGGGTTTATGAACAGTTTACTATTTGATAAAAAAATCGCACCAGACGGGAAAACTGTTATTTTCTTTGAGGCTAAAACGGCTCAGTTTCGTGGCGGTTTTATAGGTTTTGTCAACAGTTTGATATTCGGCAAAAAAATCTTGATGTCAAAAAAAAGTATCTTCCTAACCACTCAGAAAAATATATTTACCCGTTTATTGCAATCAGGGAGATTAAAGTACTCCGAAGATATTGTATTCTTTAAAGGGGGTTCAAATCATGACCGACAAAAATGAGATAATCGAACAGACGAATTTAGCTTTTGACTTTATCCAGAAATTGTATCTGGAGGTATCTTATTTAATCAAAGAAATAGAAGGAATTTTACAAGAAGAAGAAGAGAAATTCATTATTGGAAAGCCTGGAGGGTATAGCGTTACCGCAAGAAGTTCAACAGGATTGGAATCAATTAATGTTAATTTATGGCTCTTGAGAAAGTTCGCGGTATTCTTTGTCCCTGAAGATAAAACAGAACGCAAAGGGGGCCAGGCTATAACAAAAATAGATGAGAATTTAAAAGTCTTATACTTAAGGGTTTTGCTTAATGATAGGAGCGTTAATGAACCAACTCTTTATTCAGGGGTATTATACAACATCGATAAAAAACCAAAAGCTAATTGGATTGGAAAATTCGAGAACATGATGGGGCATTTTGAATATAATGATGAAAAGATTTTTAAAGATGTAGCGAAAATTGATTATGAAGATGCATATATAAAAATAAAAGGGGAATTAATAAAGAACAACTTGTTTGAAATCAATGACAGCGAAACTATCCTTGAGAAGATAATTAATCCATCACTAGCATTGTATAGAAAATACTAAAATATGAAAAGGGGTCAAGGTGAAATTCCTTCTATTCTCAAAAATATCGTTCGAAGTTTCTGACCCTGTTGCTTTAATCGAGGCCTACTGTTTTCAAAGCGATTTTTATGCTAACTATGACCGACTGGATAATAAAAAAGTTGAGCATGTGAATAAAATAGGCGCACGGATAAAGAAAAAGCAAGTTCCGAAATGCGAGGCTGTAACCGAAAGGAAAAAGAATCTACACATATTCAAATATGACCTCGATAGGTTTTTAAAACTAGATGATAAAATTAGGGAAGGTCATATTAAGGAACTCAATGAGAGGGTTATTAAGAAACTGTTGGATATTGAAGGAATCGGATTGTCGAAAGCTACAAAGGTCCTACATACACTTTACCCAAAGATCATTCCAATGATCGATAAGGCACTTCAGGAGGAATATCGTAAAAAAGAAATTAACCCTCAATGGACGGAAGAGCAACCCGATCAAATTTTCATTGATTACTATAAGAATCTAAGAGAAGACTGTAATAAGCAACATCTAATTCAGATTTATGGCACCATCTCTAAGGATATAGGTTTAACGAAGGTGAGGATTTTTGACATTCTCTGGTGGTCATATCTGAAAGCCAAGAAACTAAGTGAGGAATATAGTATTAATTGGTCCACTATAAAATGATGGGTAAGCAATCACTAAAAATGAATCCAAAAAGAGGGGATGGAGGGCGAGGTCTTAATTATTGATTATTTGTAGGTCATTGGGACTAATCTTGCATAAAGGGCCAAGTATCCGATTGACTTATGTTAACTCAGTGAGCGTTCCGGGAAATACGAAATAAAGGGCTTTACCCCGACCGCAGAAAGCCACGGCTTTAGTCCCGATCTTTTGTGGT
>CAYTDY010000344.1:0-2419 GCA_964436665.1 uncultured Desulfobacteraceae bacterium | reverse complement strand
TGGCACGCATCCTGCAGTTCTTGACCCGGAGAACAGATTGAAATATTAACCCAAACAAAGGGGGTAGTGATGAATGACGAAAAATACGAAAAGGCAAAGAAAAGGGTAGAAGAGTTAAGAAAGTTCTATGGAAATTTAGTCACATATGCCATTATAAACGTTATTCTTGTAATCATAAATCTTGTCACCAGCCCTGCAAGCTTATGGTTTTATTGGGTAACTATCTTTTGGGGAATTGCCATTCTGCTTCATGCCTCAAGAGTTTTTGTTTTCAAAGGCAAATTTCTTGGTGAAGAGTGGGAGGAAAAGAAGATAAAAAAAATTATGGAAAGAGAAGGAAAATCTAAAGGATAAATCAAAATCGCTTCAGAATCCGCTAGAAAAGCTGTGCATAGTCATACATCAAATAGAGCCTTCCAGGTATCAGGTCCGTGTAGGCAGATTTAACTTAATAGAAAAGAAACACAGCCTCCATCATTATCAACCACTCGGAATTAACAAGGGTGACCATGGGATACCTGTTAGATCTGAAAGAATATTTGGATGAAGTGTATACTAATTCGATCTTTGATCAGACCTTGGATTCCAAACAACCTTGGGAATTCCATCTCCACGGCGATCGTACTGTCAGAGCCAGGGTTTTGGAGAACCTGACCTATGAGGTGAAGGTGGACATTGAAGGCCAAGGGCAGGAAGACCTCCCAAAGCTCCAGGTCAGGCTCCTTTACCCGGCAGGCCCATCTGAATTGGTCAGTCCGCTCATAAAAATAGATAAAAAAATAATGGCACTTGGACTGAGCCCCATTCCTTCGCCCGAACGGCGGTATTTTGTCAACAACAAGTCACTTTTCCCTCTTATGAAAGAAAAACAAGTCGTCTTTTCTGCCCTACTTGAGGGCGAGGTTATCAAAGGCATTATTGCCAGTTTCAGCAGGTATGATATTACGGTCAACCTAAAAGGGGGCATACCGGCCGGTTCTAAAACGGAGGGCACACAGTGACCCCAGTGATTTCCCTCCTTAGCTGGTTTATATCCAAGAAGATGCATCGCTCTACAGTGATCTTTTTTTCATACCCATTCCACCCCATACTTCCAAGCCCGCCCATATGCATGCTCCATATTTACCAAAATCGTTAAAAGTACATCCAAATTCATCATATTGATCTATCTGCCAAGTAACACCCAATCGCCCTATCGAACTATGAATCGGTTGCCCTTTAGTGGCACCTAGTGGCAATACTGAGCATCGTTTTTTTGCTCACCTTATGCTGTTTTAAACAGCGTAGGTCGGTAAATCCACAAAGCTGTGGCCTACCCTATGTTGGAAAATCCAACGTAGGGTCGGTAAATCCACAAATTCACTTACTTACACTGAATGTATAATATGCATTCGTCACACATTCTTATGATATGGTTGACAATAAAATTAAGTAAATGTTGACAATAATTTGACAATTCGTAGAATAGAGCCATGAATACAAAGGAAAAAATCCTCAAGCATTTAAAAACAAAAAAGGCTGTCACTGGTAAAGAGCTATCTGAATACCTTGGAATATCCAGGCAGGCTATTAATAAGCATCTGAAGGAATTAATACAGAATAGCAAAGTATCAAAGGAGGGAATTACTAGAGGAGTAGCCTATAAATTGGCTGCTGACAAAGATATGACACAGGCTGTAGGAAGGTTCAAGAAAAAATATCCTTTGTCCGGCCTTGAAGAAGATAAGGTGTTCCAAAAATCAGCATCACTTCTAAATCTTAAAAGTGAACTAAGCAGAGCTGCTTGGGATGTAGTCTATTATGCATTCACGGAAATCTTGAATAATGCTATTGAACATTCTGAATCCGAACAGTGCACTGTTAGCATTAGCCTTGATCAATATAGGCTTAGTTTCAATGTTAGAGACTTTGGAATAGGAATTTTCCATTCCATCTTTACGAAATTTCATCTACCGGATGAAAATACTGCCATTGGAGAACTCATCAAGGGGAAAACAACTACTATGAAGGAAAGACATTCTGGAGAAGGGGTATTTTTTACCTCAAAATCAGCTGATACTATTTCTTTCAGATCTCATAAGATAAACCTTATCTTCAATAACTTAAAAAGAGATGTTTTTGTTGAAGACAGAAAATTCATAAAAGGCACTGAAGTGGCCTTCGAAATCAGCAGGCATTCAAGAAGAAGACTTGATAAACTCTTCACAGAGTTTGCTCCAGAAGAATTTGAATACAGCTTTGAGAGAACCAGGGCTCTGGTAAAACTTTTTCAAGAAGATTGTATTTCACGATCAGAGGCGAAAAGACTGCTTTCAGGGCTTGATAAATTCAAGGAAATAATGTTGGATTTCAAAGGCGTCAAATCCATTGGTCAGGGATTTGCTGATGAAATATTTAGGGTCTTCAAGAATTCACACCC
>CAYTDY010000343.1:0-2426 GCA_964436665.1 uncultured Desulfobacteraceae bacterium | reverse complement strand
ATTATAGATGAGGCCTCGATGATTGATACAATCCTGATGCATCACCTCCTGAAGGCCATTCCATCTGGCGCAACCTTTATCCTGGTGGGGGATGTCAATCAACTTCCCTCTGTTGGGGCCGGGAATGTCCTTAAAGACATTATCGCATCCGGACAGATGCAAGTAGTAGAGCTAAATGAGATTTTCCGTCAGGCCAAAGAAAGTCTGATTATTGTCAATGCCCACAAGATCAATAATGGCCTTATCCCTTCATTTAAATCTTCCGGGAAAAAACTGGATGATTTTTATTTCATTGAGCAGGAAGACCCTGAAGAGGTTTTAAGAATAATACTGGAGCTCGCCAAGGAGCGAATACCTCGTCGTTTTGGATTTGATCCTGTTGACGACATTCAAGTACTTACCCCTATGCATAAGGGCATAGTGGGGGCCGGGAACCTGAATGTGGAATTGCAAAAGACTCTCAATCCAGGGGAGGTTGGGGTAATAAGAGGCGGGTGGAATTTTAGAGTTAACGACAAGGTAATGCAGGTCAAGAACAATTATGATAAGGAGGTCTTTAACGGTGATATCGGAAGAATCACCAGTATCGA
Source organism: uncultured Desulfobacteraceae bacterium (assembly GCA_964436665.1). GTDB lineage: Bacteria > Desulfobacterota > DSM-4660 > Desulfatiglandales > B25-G16 > CAYTDY01. The sequence continues at coordinate 1,836 of CAYTDY010000343.1, read as the reverse complement.
CCCTGAAAACCAGGAGACAACAATTTCTTTTGATGAACGAGATGTCCCTTATGATTACACAGACCTGGATGAGATCGTTCTGGCCTATGCGATCTCCGTTCACAAATCCCAGGGATCTGAATATCCAGCCGTGGTCATGCCCATCCTCACACAGCATTTTGTACTTTTGCAACGTAATCTGGTCTATACAGCCGTGACCAGAGGCAGGAACTTGGTGGTGATGGTTGGCACTATGAAGGCTCTGGCTATTGGGATAAAGAACGATAAGACACAAAAAAGGTATACCTATTTGAGGCACAGGTTGAGGTGATCATTCATTAAAAATCTCTCTCACTTTTGGACAAATGTATTCCGGGGGTCTGACAGTGCATGGTTCTTTATGAAGAGTAAAGAAATAGGTCCGATCACTATTCCCAATAGCCCGTGTAAGCAGGCGAGGACAAATCCTGGCGTTGATCCTGAAATCTCCATCTTCCTTTACGGAAAAAATCGACATATTAAAGGCGGGAATATTTTCCTGGCCAAAGTATCGTAAAATCCTTGAGAGGCCATGAAGAAAGTTGGAAACCTCCTCCATTCCTAATTGAGCCAGGGAGTATTGTTCAGGAAAAATGCACCAGACATCTGGCAAAAAACTCTGCGGCACATAGCTCATAACCCAAAAGGTGGATCCAATCTCACCAATGTAGCGTTCTTTGCACTCCTTTTCTGCGTTTATAAAATCTTGCCAGAAGCTTTTTCCATTTTCCTTAAAATATCTTTTGCATCCCTCAATCTGTATCCTATGATGATTGGTCGGAACATTACCGCAGCTCACCTGAAGGTGGGGATGAACCAAACTTGACCCGGACTGAGGCATATAATTACAATTAATATAAAGAAACTGTACCTCTGGATCAAAGTCAACTACCCTTTTGATAAATAACAGGGTAGCTGAAAAGGCATCCTTCATCCTCTCCGGGGCTAAATCCTCTATCCCAATATAGTGTTCCCCGGACAGTATAGATATCCCGGCATATCTATCAAAAGGAATAATATTCGGTATCAGGGTAGCCTGTCCTTCCCTGATCCTTCCCCCCGGAATAAACTCCTTTGGGAATAGGGGGGTTGATTTTTCTAATGCCTCGGGACAAAAAGGGCAAGATATCTCCCTGGATCGTTGAATTGTCTCTTTTATATCAGGCCTATCAGGAGGCTTGTATGGGAAATCGAAGACCCTGCCTGTTTCTCCTGTTAAAGGATCATAGCGTATCTCAAAGGGAATTTCATCCAGAGAAAAATCCTTTAATGGGTTAAGTAAACGGGTTTTTGACTTTATTCTTTTGAATATATTCATGGCATCTCCATTAGCCCTATAATGATGTTCTTTCAATTTATCCTAATTTCCCAAATAGTCTTATGTTGGCTAAAAATCAGCCGGAGTTTTAACTGCTTCATAGCAAGCTGAGGCGTTCCTGCAACCAAGGCGATAACTTTGGCTGTTTCCTCTATGGACATAACCACCGGAACATCTATTTTTCGCTTGACAGGATGGTATAGGATTGCCCCCTGATACAACAAATGCGATTTCCAACCGGGAGTCCTGAAATTAGAAATCAAGCGGGCTTCTTGCCTCTTTAATTGTCCGGCTTTTAATCGTATGGGTATAAACCATTGTTGTTCTTACATCACTGTGTCCCAGTAATTCCTGAATAGTACGAATATCATAATTTGCCTGCAATAGGTGGCTTGCAAAACTGTGACGAAAGGTATGAGCTGTTGCACGCTTACAAATTCTTGAATTGCTCACCGCCTCTTTTATCGCCTTTTGCACATGGGTTCCATGCAAATGATATC
>CAYTDY010000342.1:0-2431 GCA_964436665.1 uncultured Desulfobacteraceae bacterium | reverse complement strand
GATCCTCTGTAAGAATCGTGGCAACATTTTTGGAATAAGCAGCTGAAACAATCAAGGCATCCCAAAAAGATATTTTATAATCTTCTTCAATTTCACTCGCTTGAAAAATTATTTGCAGATCATTTATAACCACCTGCCAAGAAAAATATTCCTTCAATATTTTTCTAGTTGCCACCTTGTTAAGAGGTCGAGGCATTTTCTTTGTCAATGTCACATAAAATTCCTGAAGAACCTGGGTACTCAATACCCCATTTTTTGACTCCCAAAGTTGGTATATTATTTTTGAAGCCTCTTCATGTTTATCTCCTGCGTCAAGGTCATGGGCGTAGACAAGAATGTTGGTGTCAATGAAAATATTATCTCTCATAAAGATCCTCACGCTTCCAGGCTATCTTGCCTCCAAGGTAAAATCCTTTCTTTAGGGTTTGTAAGGCATTGCGCTTGGCAGCTTCATACTGTTCTTCCCTATTGATGATCTGCTCAAGTTGCTCACTTAGCATTTTGCTAACGGAAGTGTCATTCTGGGCTGCTATTATTTTGCCTTTCTTTATTATGTCCTTCTCAATACTTAGAGTAATGTTTTGCTTCATTTTATCCCTCCTAATAATATAGCACACAATTTACGTGTAGCACACAATTAGCATGTTGTAAAGGTTTATAATATAAGATGTGTTAGCTTAATGAATTCCTGTCTATTTCTCTTATCCGTTTTTAAGGACTATGTGACATAATATTCAGTAATATATCTTAAGGAATGAACATAAAATGAACATAATGAGTAAGGATTTTAAGGGAGTTTGTTACATCTATTTAAATATCTCACCTGTCTCTTTATACCACATCAACAGATCAAGATGGCTCATGGGTATTTGAACTGCTTTTGAAAATCCTATCATCCTTTCTTCTATGTCAAAATACCTTCTCATTGATAAAGAACCTGGAATATTTTCTATTACCCCAATAAATTTTAAATTTTTTAATATGTGCCTGTCGAGAATCGCAAGATTCTGCTCAAATCCTATGTTTCTTAAAAAATGGCTCGCCTCCTTGTACCCTATACCCTTCACATTCTTAACCAGCCATTCCCTTGCCTCATGACCATCATTAATCTGGCTGATTATAGACTTTATGGAAACCTTGTCATTATTTAAGAATTTTTTTCTCGCCTCAACAATATAAGCTGATTTTTTATATATAAATCGGACTCCACTCAACTCTTTTACAATCCCACTAATATCTCCTTTAAATAAAACCCTCACTCTTATCATACGCTCAACCGCAGCCCAGCAAGATTTCCCCCTTGACATTGGAGTTAGTAAACAAAAAACAAGTTCAGAAAAAAACTCTTCTCTTGTGCCTGTCTCCCAAATCTTCTTAAATTCATTTAATCTGAGCCTAATCTCTTCTCTCTTATAATTATAAAGAGTTTCAATTTCTTCTATTGGATGACTTTTTCTGATCGAAAAATAGCTCATAATGCTAAGGGTTAGATTTTGGTATTGAGTAAATAGTCTTTATTGGTCTATAATTTTTTAAAGAGGAAATCTATAATGACAGGTTTTAAGAGGAAATACAAAAAAAATTTTCCCAATCACAGGCGAGGAAAACGCTCTATAAACAATATTCCAAGTATTAAACCAGGCGCCGATAGCAGGTTGAAAAGTGTCTTTTCAAAGATCGGCGTACCTGAAAAAAAGCCTTTTCAACCTGACCCATTCCAGACTCAAGCCTTATCTGCTATCAGGCATGCTGACTGTCTGGTTTCGGCGCCAACCGGAAGTGGCAAGACATGGATTGCTGTTGAGGAAATAGATGATATACATAAAAATGGCGGAAAATCATGGTATGCATCTCCTCTTAAGGCCCTTACCAATTCCAAATACCTGGAGTTTGGGGCCCGTTTTGGAAAAGAAAATGTTGGCATATTAACTGGCGATAGGGTTGAGAACCCAGATGCCCCTATTATTGTAGGAACTACAGAGATCCTCAGGAATCAGCTTTACGATGCTATGCATAAAGGTGAGGATTTACCAGCGGATCTTGTTGTTTTAGATGAGGCACATTTTCTTGGAGACGAAGACAGAGGCGTTGTGTGGGAAGAGATCATGATCTATCTTCCTGCTAGGACTTCACTTCTTCTCCTCTCTGCCACGATAAGGAATTCTCAGCAGATTGCAGATTGGCTTCAATACTTAAGGGGAAAAAAATGCATTGTGATTGAAGAAAGGGGAAGGCCTGTCCCCCTATTTCCCCTTTTTTTCCATCCAACAGGAAGGCTTCTTCCATTAATTAACAGGAAAGGCCTTGATAAAAAGGTGTTGGGTTGTTTAGCCAACCCAAAAAGCCCTACCATTTCGACAGGAAGAAGGCTTCCTCCATTTGGTGAGATAATACATGTGTTAAGGAAATATAATCTTCTTCCAGCCATATT
>CAYTDY010000341.1:0-2439 GCA_964436665.1 uncultured Desulfobacteraceae bacterium | reverse complement strand
GTAGTGCATGTTCTTTGAACTATAAACTATGACCCATCAGCAAAGAGCTTTTTCATTATGCAATGCTGATATTTCAAGATCTAACCCTCAGTTTCACATAAAAGTTTGCCATTTTTTCACCTTCTATGGTATTGAAAAATACAACATGACACAAAAAAGCCCTAACTCGAAATTAAAAGTCTCTCTTTTCCTATTTATTACCATCATATTGCTCCATCTTTTCCCACTCCCTTCTGAGGCATACGAAAATTTGCCAAAGCCCAGAGGAGCTGTCAATGATTTTGCCGGAGTTATTACACCTCAACATGAACATTCTATGGATCTTCTGGCTCGTGAAGTATTACAGAAGACTGGAACCTCCGTAGTTGTTGTCACCCTAAAAAGTATTGAAGGCAATGACCCTGCCGATTATGCAAACAGGCTTTATGAGGCCTGGGGTATTGGTAAAAAGGGGGAAGACAAAGGGATTCTTGTTTTATTTGCCCTTAAGGAAAGAAAGGTAAGGATTGAAACCGGCTACGGTGTTGAAGGAATATTGCCTGACGGACTCGTTGGAGAGATCCTCGATAAGTATGTGGTACCTCATCTCAAGAAGGATAATTACGACAAGGGCCTGTCAAACGCTGTAGTAGCTGTATCATCAGTGATTGCTAAAGATGCAGGGATTTCTCTAACGGGAATCCCTGCAACCTACAAAACAGAAAAACCAAGAGAAAAGCCACAAATAAATCTATTTTCTCTAATCCTGTTTTTCATCGTTTTGTCAATGCTACTTGGTACAAGGCGGGGAAGAGCAATCCTTCCCTTTATCATCCTTATGTTTTTAGCTGGTGGCAGAGGCGGTGGCAGTAGCTTTGGAGGCTTTGGTGGTGGCTTTGGAGGCTTTGGTGGTGGCATGAGCGGTGGCGGCGGTGCAGGCCGCGGATTTTAAAGAAAGGTAAAAAGATGACCAAGATAAAAAAACCAGAAGAAATATTTGCTGAAATAACAGAGGATTATAAGAAGATCTTCGAAGATGATCTTATTTCCATCATCCTTTATGGTAGCGGTACGGGAAGTGACTTCCATCCTGGTAAATCGGATCTGAATTTTCTTGCAATACTCTCGGAAGATGCAATAGATCACCTGGATCGGGCAATTGAAACTGTGTCCCGATGGAGAAAAAAAAATGTAGCCACCCCCTTGTTTATGACAAAATCGTATATCGACTCTTCCCTGGATTCATACCCCCTCGAATTTCTAAACATAAAGAAAAACTATATCCTTGTTTATGGCGAAGATGTACTCAAAGAAATATCCTTGGAAGATCATTACCTCAGGCTTCAGTGTGAACGGGAAATCAAAGGTAAACTCCTCCTTTTGAGAAAAGGCTTTCTGGAAACTAAGGGAAAACAAAAGAGGATCAGAGAGTTGGTAAAGGCGTCAATAACCGCCTTTATTTCTATCTTTACGGGACTTTTATATCTTAAAGGTATTGAAATTCCCCTAACCAGGCGGGAGATTATAAAACTTGCTGCAAAAGAGATTCCTATCAACCAGGAGATTTTTATGAAATGCCTGGATATAAAGCAAGGCGAGGCGGAGTTTTCATCATCTGAAATAAAGGACCTCTTTACAGCCTATATGGTAGAGGTAAGAAAATTATGGGAAGTTGTTGATACAATGGAAATTTAAGCAAGGAGGGTACTGATGACCAAAACAACAAGAAATCTCGTTATCGCTCTTGCGATAATTGTTATTATTCTTTTCTCTCTGTATTCTTTTTTTAAGGGCACGTACAATACCTTTGTGACGCTTGATGAGACGGTCAAGGCATCATGGGCACAGGTAGAAAATCAGCTACAGAGACGATATGACCTCATCCCAAACCTTGTAGAAACGGTAAAAGGGTATGCCAAGCAGGAAAGAGATGTTTTTATTGATGTAACCAAGGCGAGATCACAGGTTGGGAGCGCAGGGAATATACCGGATAAGATCAAGGCAAACAATGAGCTCTCAGGGGCCTTGAGCAGATTACTTGTTGTAGTGGAAAGATATCCTGATCTCAAATCAAATCAAAACTTTATGAGGCTTCAGGATGAACTGGCAGGCACAGAGAACAGAATATCTGTTGAAAGAAGACGCTATAATGAGGCAGTAAAGACGTACAATGTTAAAATAAGAAGCTTCCCGGCCAATCTTCTGGCTGGCATGTATGGTTTTAACAAGGCCACCTTCTTTGAAGTTTCCACAGCCGCAAAGGCCACACCACAGGTTAAATTTAAATGATTTATTGAGCACCCCTTTTAAAACACAGGAAAGAGCAAAAAAGTTATATAACCGCTTCAAACCCCGTTTCTATACACAGCATCATAAATTTGTGCCGAATGAAAGAGGGGCATAGTTTTTTTCCGACAGGATTGACAGGATTATTTGGATTCTTTTGTTGCTTTCTCCCCT
>CAYTDY010000340.1:0-2447 GCA_964436665.1 uncultured Desulfobacteraceae bacterium | reverse complement strand
TGAAATACAAATTCATCACCCCATCGATAATCACCACCATAGGATTTGTTACGCCTGACAATGCATTGGAATTTAAGCATTATGCAGAGATAGGAGTAAGATGAACTGGAATTTGGTAAATCTTGAAATTATGAGTTAAACCGCGAAGAGATATTCTGTCCAGCCGCAAGGGACGGGGCTTTTGCTTTCTGGCGAATTTTGTAGCTCTAACGAAGAATCCCTGTGAGGCCAGGCCTACTTTGGTAAAACGTAAGCAACAATTGGCTCTGTCACTTGTAGATACCGTAAGAGAACAGTCCTGGGATTCTTAAGCCATCTCCAAAAAGGAAGAGACCTACGATTCCTTGCGGCTTTGGTCAGGTGTCCGAGGATATTTGAACTCACATAGTTAAAATACTCGCTGAAAGGTCCTTTCAGATTGTCCATCTTCAACAAGACATACAACAACATATGAACCAAGTAGACAAGATAACAATGCGTCTTGATTACTTTAGGGATTTCGCTTTTCCTTCGTCTCTTGTGGTAAAGGATGTCCTCCCATACAATAGTGCTTTTTATTGTAAGGGAGGACTAATTATCGAGAATTAAGGAACCCTAGCGTTCAGATCTATAAGTGAAGCTAAGTCGAGTTTAGTTTTTGGCAAACGATAGGAAGGTGGGGGATGGAGAATTTTTTTTTAAAGATAAGAGAGAGACCAGAATTTGGATCCCTTATAGGCTTCCTAATTTTTTTTATAATATTTTCAATCCTAGGAAGAAAATTTTTCACTTTGAGCAATCTCTCGGTGATTTTTACAGTAGCCGCCGAGTTAGGGATTATTTGCACTGGAGTAACTTTTTTGATGATATCCGGCGAATTCGATCTTTCAGTGGGTTCGCTTTATGCATTTTCTGGCATTTTTTTTATGAGATTGGCTGGTATACTACCTAGTGTATGCGTTTTCTTATTAATTTTAGCCTTTGCTAATTTTATTGGATTCGTTAATGGCATGATTACCACTAAACAACGCATTCCCTCATTTATAACGACTCTCAGTATGATGATGATATTACGAGGAATTATATATATGGTGACAGGCGGAAGAATAACTACTTACAAAGGCGACCCATTAATTCCAACTCTTCTTGGTTTGAAATTTAGTGGTGCCCTGAGTTACTTCCGACCATCACACTTCTGGTATTTAGCATTTATAATATTTTTCACGATTTTACTTTTTCGTACGCCTTACGGGAATCATATACTTTCTACTGGTGGAAATCTAAAAACTGCGAGAATGTTAGGAGTAAACACAGATAGGATAAAAACAGTTAATTTTATGATTTGTTCGACCATGGCAGCTATCTCGGGTATTATTGCCGTCACCCGGTACCAAATGGCATCTACTACATTGGGCACAGGAACCGAGCTTGAGGCTATAGCTGCAGTCGTTATTGGAGGTACCTCTCTTTTTGGTGGATCGGGAACAATCATAGGATCATTTTTTGGTGTGCTTTTGATATCCATGATAAGAAACGGTCTTCTTATGCTTGGTGCGCCTCCGTATTGGTATAGCGGATTTGTTGGAATTATCTTACTAATGGCTACTTTGATCAACGTTAAAATGAGATCATGAACCGCACTCCTGCGATTGAGCAGGTTAGATTAGAGCAATCTCAGAAGGTAAAGTTGATTTTTGATTTCCGTGAGTAGCTCCTCAAACTCATTTGGCGGACATTAACTCCAGTGATGAGTGTTATCGCATTTCATTATAAGCATCTTTGATAAAATGGAAATTCTTGTTTCAGCATTCTCTATGGTTTTGTATACCAAGCGATAGACCTTTTCCTGGTTTAGTGTTTTTGGGAAGTTCTTGCAGGCGGCGTTGTTTAGGAATTGCCTCTCTTGGACATGACAAGCTGGAAATCATGCGTTCTTAGCTCATTTACGTACACAGATGAGGCGTATTGAACGCCTCGATCAGAATGATGGATACATGCCGGAGCTCGATTTCTATTCCTTATGGCCATCCGCAAGACTGAAAGAGTTAGCTTCGCATCTATTGTTTATGTTATTAATCTCGGGGGAGCTCGATTTATCAGCGGGGTCGGTTTTTGCATTTTGCCCGATTATCCTCATTATGATGGTTGCTTCAGGGTAGAGAGCCTGACTGACTATTATTTAACGTGGTAGGTAAGTTTTTCTAAGAAATATCGGAGGATCTCCCGATTAAGCTACGTCGCGAAATAAGCATTTTTGGCCTCCAGATGGAACGAAGGTAAGAACACGGAGCATAAGGCGATGAAAAAGGAAGAATCTTCCCCAGTAAAGATGATTAATATTCATAAATGGTTTAGGGGATTCTATGCTCTGAAAGGGGTTGACTTTTGGGTTGGGCCTAATGAGACGGTAGGTCTAATTGGAGATAATGGCGCAGGTAAATCCACCCTCATAAAAATCCTCTCCGGGG
>CAYTDY010000339.1:0-2452 GCA_964436665.1 uncultured Desulfobacteraceae bacterium | reverse complement strand
CATACACAATGGACTACTGACCCGCCTGCCGGCCGGCGGGCAGGCAACTAACTACTGACATCATCTCTTCTTCAATAACACATATAATGCACCTGCCCCTCCATCAAAAGGTCGAGCAGTTACAAAGGCCAGGACTATTCTCTTCAAAATTCCTTTTTTAAACCAAACCGGAAGCTCCTTTTTTATGGCTGGTTGATGATCAACTGAGCCTAATCCCCTACCGTGAACAATAAGCACGCACCTCAGGCCCTTTTGATAGCTCTGGATTATAAATTCATTAACAATAGTCTCTGCCTCCTTCTTTGTTAAGCCGTGTAGATCAATATGATCCTGTATAGAAAATTCACCCCTTTTAAGTCTTTTCATGATCTTTGGACCTACACCAGAAACAGCTCCCTCCATATATTCATCGCTGAAAGAAATATCCCAGGCCGCTGATTCTTTAACCAGGCTTGAAAAATTTTCTCCTACCTTCTTACCGGGATCAAGTTTCCAATCATGTAACTTATCTTCCGTGACAGGGTATCTGACAATCTTATTTTTATCACCCTTTAGGGGAGTAACATCTCTCATTGCTATTTGAAAGAGATCCTCATCGCTCTCTTCTGTTGTATTGTTAGTTAGAGAACTATTATCAGTTGGAGAACTTGATGCAACAGGTTCCTCTCTTTGATCAAAATCCTTAAGGTCTTTTAGCAAACCCTTAAATGGTTTATTAGGTAATGCCTTGTTATCCTCTATCCTATTATTTACCCTGTTAGATAGAGAGTCTCGCCATTTATTCCTCTTTTTTCTCATAGTAATATAATTGACTTTTTATTTTCTTTTAAATAAATAAAATAACCATAAGATTATCTTATGATTTTTCAGATCGCTTTTGCGATCATATTATATATAGCAAAATCGAAACAGTTTTAAAAGCAAGAACCGATGGCACGGATAGATGATTATAATAAGGCATTAGAGATAGCAAAAGAGGAATTAAGCAATCGAAATCCGCTTCATGTCTGCCGATTAAGCGGCGCCCAATTTATAGAAAAAGAAGGTTTACCAAGTAGTATAAGGCTTACGTTTTTAAACCGGATGATTACTGTAAGCTGGCCTGATTTATTATTTTCTCAAGACTCAAATGAAGAAATCCCGATAAAGCAAAAAATTTTAATGCTCCACTACCTGAATAGTTCCAAGGGAGAGGATTTAACTGGAGAATGGATTGCCTACCAGGATATTCCTTCTGCAAGATTCTATTTAGATGCCTTCAATAGAAGGGTTAAATATCCTTTGATCAACGCCTTTGGTGAGCAGCCTGATAAACTATCCTTATTGGCTAATGAACTCTTTGGTGCCACTACATCATCTATCGGGGATATCTCTGTTTTGATACAAGCCTTACCCAAGATACCTGTCACCCTTGTAATCTGGAAAGGGGATGAGGAATTTTCTTCTGACGGAACAATCGTTTTTGATAGCTCAATTCAAAATATACTCTCTCCTGAAGATATTTCTGAGCTTACCAGTATGATTGTTTATTCTCTACTATCAAAGGCCAGGTAGTTACAGTAGGCGGTAGGCAGTAGGCAGTGATGAATAACAAGCTACAAGCAACCAGCAACGAGTAACACCATTATGAAAATCGCTATTAGTGGCAAAGGGGGTGTAGGCAAAACAACATTTGCTGCCTTCCTGATAAAATCTCTTCAACTAAAAGGAAAATCGGTCCTGGCCATTGATGCCGATCCTGACGCAAATCTTGCCCAGGCCCTGGGTGCAAAAAATCCTGAAGAAATAACGCCTATCTCTGAAATGAAGTCCCTCATTGAGGAGAGGACCGAGACAAAGATCGGGACTATGGGGGCATTATTCAAGATGAACCCTAAGGTTAGTGATCTGCCAGAAAAACTCTCTATTGACGTTGATGGTGTAAAATTGATGGTTTTAGGAGGGATAAAAACAGCAGAAGGTGGCTGTATATGCCCTCAAAGTGTTCTTTTGAAGGTTCTTGTCACCCATTTAATACTTGCTCGAGACGAGTTTGTGGTTTTGGATATGGAGGCAGGGCTTGAACACTTAGGCAGGGGAACAGCACGGGCTGTTGATAAAATGATCGTGGTTGTTGAACCAGGAAGCAGGAGTATAGAAACTGCTCGCCAGATAAAAAGATTGTCTGAGGAGTTGAGAATCAAAAACCTACTAATTATTGGAAACAAGATCAGGTCCGAAAGGGATAAAGATTTTTTGCTCAAAAATATGAACGGTTTTAACTTCCTCGGTTTCCTGCCCTTTAATGAGAATATTATTGAGGCAGATTTAGATGGAAGCCCTCCCTATGAGAAGGATCCCGAGGACCTGAAAATTGTATCTCAAATGATGAAGGGTCATTTCAACTAAAAAGCAGTCTTTATTCCGGTTTTGAAACTTTTGATAGGGTAAAGGTGAATCTCGATCCTTTCCC
>CAYTDY010000338.1:698-2458 GCA_964436665.1 uncultured Desulfobacteraceae bacterium | reverse complement strand
TGAAGAGATTGTTCATCGATGCTTTCGATGCGGGTACTGTAAATTCACAGAGGATTATCAAGACATCAATTGCCCTTCTTACGCAAAATTCGGTCTGGATACCTATGCTGCGGGTGGAAGGATGTGGCTCATAAATGCCTGGCTTAAAGACGAGGTAAAGACAAGCGAGCATTATGCGGAAATCCTCTATTCATGCATTACCTGTGGCAATTGCAAGGAACATTGCGTGTTCACATTTAAAGATGATTTACTCAATATCTTTGAGGCCGCAAAGGCAGAATTGGTAAGCAAGGGACTTATTCCCCCTCCTGTCAGGGATTATTTCAAGGCCATCAATATGAATGGCAATCCCTATAAGGAGCCACAAGATGAAAGGGGGAAATGGGCTGAGAAAACTGGCATTCAGACCTTTTTAGATCAGGAGTATCTCTTTTATGTTGGAGATGTGGGATCATATGATGAGCGTGGGAAAACGATGGCTAAGTTTGTAGGGAGTTTGCTGGTTGAGGCAGGTTTATCAATTGGTATATTGGGAAATGAGGAGAGTAGTGATGGGAATGATGTTAAGGCCCTTGGCGAGAAATGGCTTTTTAAGCAGTTGGCTGAAGATAATATCAGCAAGTTCAAGACAAAAGGGGTTAAAAAGATAGTAACCCTTGATCCTCATGCCTTTAATGCCTTCGCAAAGGAATATCCCTCGCTTGGGGGGAACTTTGAGGTCTGGCACTATACTCAGATACTGGCCATGCTTATGAAAGACAAAAAGATTCCCCTTTCTGAATACAAGGTTAAAGTCACCTATCATGACCCCTGTTATTTAGGCAGGCATAATGGTGTATATAATACCCCGAGGGAGATACTGAAAGGTATCCCCGGGCTTGAGCTTATAGAAATGAACCGGAACAGAGAGAATGCCTTTTGCTGTGGAGGCGGGGGCGGGAACTTTTTTACAGATATCTTAGGGGTGGGCGAAGAAAGTCCTGGCAGGATCAGGATCAGGGATGCATTGGATACAGGTGCCGAGATCTTAGCTGTAGCCTGTCCTATGTGCGCTAAGATGTTGGACGATGCAGTGAAGGCAGAGGGATTGGAGAAAAAAATCAAGGTCCAGGATGTAGCTGAGATTGTTAATGCAGCCAGGTGAAACCAGTTGCCTTATTATATTTTTTTATTTGACAAAAAAGATACTAAGGTATAATAAGTGAAACAAATCCTTAAAAATTAATCAATTTGCTTTTGCCTAAGCTAATAAACAATTGCAGAATGCAAATTAACTCCTCTATTAGCACACACCCTTTGCTCTATTCTTTTTTCAGAAATCTATCCTATATAAGATTCAACTTCTCTAGAGCCCATGTATCAGCTTTTGTTAGGCATTACAGAAATGGCCTTATTTATAACGCTAAGATTAAGGAGTCTTTCTGAATGGATATTCTACTGCAAGTCATCGTAACCGGTTTAGCCGCTGGTGGTGTATATGGACTGATTGCCCTCGGCTTTGTGCTTATCTATAAGGCCACCAGTGTCCTCAATCTGGCCATGGGTGAGTTCATGACCCTGGGCGCCTTTATTTGCTTTACTGCACTTATGCAATTGAGTGCCCCTTTTTATCTTGCATTCATCCTTACCCTTTTTCTGGCATTTGCCCTTGGCTTTGTTATCGAACGTCTTATATTAAGACCCCTTATCGGTGAGCCAATTATCTCAGTAATAATGGTTACTATTGGTTTAGGTGTTATCCTTAAAGGGGTCATGTATAT
>CAYTDY010000338.1:0-688 GCA_964436665.1 uncultured Desulfobacteraceae bacterium | reverse complement strand
CTTTCCCCCAGAACCTCTGAATCTTGGCTTTTCAGTGGTCCCCTCAGGGCTTTTGTGGGGCTTTATCTTTGCTATCATTGCTACGATTATTTTTCTTTTAATCTTCAAATTTTCTAGAACCGGTGTAGCTATGAGGGCTACGGCCAACGATCAGCAGGCTGCCCTTTCCATGGGCATTAGCGTCAGGTGGATCTTTGCTCTGGCATGGAGTTTTGGTGCCATGGCCTCTGTTATCGGGGGAATCGTTATCGGGAATATAACCGGTATAAGTGTCTATATGGGAGATGTTGCCCTGAAAGTGCTTGCTGTTATTATCTTAGGCGGTCTGGACAGTATCGGGGGGGCAATCCTGGGCGGCTTTATTGTTGCAATTCTGGAAAATTTAACCGGTCTTTACATAGACCCACTTGTTGGTGGAGGTACCAAGGAGGTTGCTCCGTTTTTTATATTGGTGATCATTCTCATGATCAGGCCATATGGATTGTTTGGTAAAGAAATAATTGAAAGAGTGTGAGGGATTTTGGATTGCGAAAATTTGAAGGTTGAGGAAGAAAGTCATTTGAGTCGGGATTAAGTCATGCGCTGCGGTGATTTCAAGGAAGATTACATAAAGGACGAAGAGATCTTTCAGTCTTATTTTGTTAAGTTCTGGCTAACATTATTTTTTATCTTTCTCATTATCTTTCCC
>CAYTDY010000337.1:0-2459 GCA_964436665.1 uncultured Desulfobacteraceae bacterium | reverse complement strand
TGGTGTAGAAGAAGAGCAAGATGCGGTTGGTTTGTCCCCGGAAGTTATTAGAAAAATTTTAAATGAGAATAAAGAAAAGGGTATTTTTAAATGTCCTTGGCCATTTAATTTTCAAGAAAATAAAGATATTGAGATAGTTGAGTTAGTTTCTAAACAATGGATGCCTGGCCCACCATATTTTCCCAATTACATTGGTATAAAATATTCAGAGCCAGTTAATTTTTATGCCCCTTTTGATAGTGGTGAATTTAATGAAGTGTGGGAAAATATTCCTGACGAAGAAAAAGACCTAGATTTCTTTTCTGCCCAAGCCTTTAAGAATATCGTTTTAAATACTGACTTTGGGTATAAATCGGAAGAGATGAATTATGAGATACCTGGCGGGATTCAATGTGTTTTTATTGACTGGAAGCCTTTAATTGAACTGGGAGACCCTCGTAAACTTGAGGATGTTTCTTATGATCAAGACATTATTGGGGAAATCGAAGCTGGCGACCTTCTTGGCGAATTTTTACCTAGTACTCCTAATTCTGACTTTTTAGATGCTGGAAACAATCCAAAATTTTATGATAATCCAGGTAAATTTCAAGCCGTTTTAATTATTTCTGATTTTTTTGATAATTTACCAAACGCATCCTGTTTAGAGAAAGTATTAAGATTGGGGGAAGAAAATAAAGAAGTTACTGTTTTTATCTGGCCTGGAAATCAGAGAACTGCCCATGAACAAAGCAATTAAGATTACCATTTTAGTTTTAGTTATTCTCTCAGTTTCTTTTTCTGGCTTATTTTATTTCGATTTATGGCCTTTTTCTAAGAAAGAAAAATTAAAGGAAATATCTCTAAACAATTGATAAAATATATTTATTTAAAAAATGAGAATTTTTTAGTTTTATTTAGAAAGCTACAATGAGTAAAAAACTAGACTGCAAAATTAAAAGGCTAAGAAACTTAAAGATTTCTATAATAATCATAGTAACTTTAATATTTGTATTGAGTTTAGGTTGCGAAAAAGCACCTGTTATAGAACAGCAAGAAGAGAAGGGGCAGGAACCAGTTCCTTCTGAAACCAAAGAAACAGCTCCCCAAACAACCCAGGAAGAAACTCCACCCGTGGTTGAAGAAACACCCGAAGAAATTGAATGGGAAGGAGTTACTTTCTCTCCAATAGAAGGCTTAAGATTTGATAAAGGAACTTTCTATTTTTTGGATGGTAATCCTTATGGTGGTGAAGTTGGAGAAAAAGCTGGTGTTTTAATCCCTAGAGACGCAGTGGAAATAAACGGAATTGGGGTGGCTGCTTTTGGTTTTGGGCCAAAAGTGCTAGAGGTTATGCAGAAAAAGATTATGGAAGAAGAGAAAGAGTTTAGATACCCTCTTCCTTTTAATCTTGAAGAGGCTAAAGGGATAAAGATAAGGGAGGTGGCAGATACAGAAAGTGACGAATGGGCAAAGTCAAAAGGTTATTTTTGGGATAATAATACCTATTTAGAAATATCTAATGTACCAATAGGGACGATAATTTATTCTCCTGTAAACAGTAAAGAATATTTAATTTGGGATAATAATTTAGGTCGAAATGATCTTCAAGAGTCGAGTTGGTTTCAATTATATTTTAGTAGGGTTACACCTGAAGAATATAAAGGAAAATTAATTTTCAAAAAAGAAAGAGTTGATGTGACTGAGTTGTCTATTGAATTTGGCGGTGTAAACCTTCTTCCTTCTGGGATAGAAGAAAATATCAGTCTTAATGAAATAGGGGGTTATTCCTTTTTAACAGAAATAAATTTTGGAGAGCCTATAGCAGAAGTAGTTCCAAAAAGTGATTCATCTTCCCTTGATAAAACTGGTAACAATTCGGGTCTTTCCTCAATTGAGATAAATTATGTTATTTACCAATTAAAAGATAAAAATGGTAAAGAATTCTCCACTATCTCAGCCCTATTCAATATGAACGAAGAGTGGCCCCCTGATACTAGTAATATCTCAAAATTATCAAATCTTGGTTTAGAAGGTTTGTTAGAAAAAGAAAGTATCCCAGTTTTCATTAAGCCTACCTTATGATCAAAAAATCAATCTTTATTCTTTTTCTTTTTTTCACCTTTTCTTTTTTATTTCTTTTTGTGCCTGACGGGGTTTTTGCTGAGGTTTGTTTTGATGCAAACAGTAGTATTTGCAGAAGTAGTTTAGGGTCTCCGCCAAACAGATGTTGTACATCTAGTAGTTGTTTATCTGTTTGTGGACCCCTTCAGAAATGGGAATATTGTCATATTTTAGAATGTTGTGTTAAGAGTGTTAATGAGTACGATTTTTACTGGAAATGGACGAGGATAAAATGTTCAGTAGCAGATTCATGTAATGGAAGTATTTATTTACAACCTGGTTTATGTCTTTCTTCAGGTTGCGCTAAAGGTAGGGTAGGCAGGTCCTAATAGCCAGTTAATGGCTTTAAAAATATTACT
>CAYTDY010000336.1:0-2470 GCA_964436665.1 uncultured Desulfobacteraceae bacterium | reverse complement strand
CATCAGAAGATGTAGTTTTAACAAAGTCTTTTACTTCTCTCCAGATATTCTGTCGCGCATGGTACTCTACTGTAGCAAACGGGATTACAACAGCACTGTCTCCAGCAATAGGGGTTATAAAAGGATTCTCGTTTTTTGAATCCTTTTTCAAAAAATGGAATTTATATATATACAGCAGGTCAGCACAGGCATTGCAAAGTGCATAACCTTTCCATGCTTGAGCTATATCAATACCTGGGAACGCTCCTTCCCGATCAACATTACTTAAGTTAATACCTGCGCCTCTTAGAGCATTCGGGAAAACAGTAACCCCTGATGTTCCACATAGGGGACAAGTTTGATTATCTACTTCACGTGTATTGCCGGTACAATATTTAATTCGTGATAATTCATTAGTTAAATAACTTAGATATTCAGGGCGTTCTCCAGGCCATTTGTTTTTAGTGTCTGCTACCGTTAATATGACGGTGCCTTTTGTATCCGGGATAAGATCAAGGGCTGCTGAATAAATATTTGTCCAAGTTGAATCCTTACCTTTCTTAATTATTTTGCCATCTAAAGCTTTAATATTAGGTCTATCAAGTACCTCAGAAATTTCTTTAAAATACCCTGCCCAAGGGTCTGAACCCTGTCCAACTTTTTTAAAGTATTTCAAAGTTGCCTTTTGTGTTGTGAAGTTCGGGCTAACCTTATTTTTACTTTTGGACCGTTTGATAACAGGACCTATCGCTCTGGCCCGATATTGTTTAAACGGCAATTTACAGGCTTTTTCTTCTGTCATATCTTCCACTTCCATATTAACCATGCCGGAGTCGGTTCTATCTGGGTAAAGAATGTGTATCTTAGCAATATCACTTACATCTTCCACCAAAAACGGGAAAAGACGTTCAGGATGAGCAGTGCGCAACTCTTGATACCATTCTTCGAGATTTTCAGGAAAGTTGCTTTTATCCCCTAACTTCTCAAAAAGATAATCTAATACTAATGTTCGCATTGCATTAAGCATTTTTTCCTCCACTACTCTTCCCTGCCCTTATTGAAGCCCCAAAATGAATGACTTTGGCAGAGGAACTTTTGATGACTTCCAGAGCCTCTCTCTGAAACGGCCTTAAGTTGCCTTCCTCTCTTACATACCTTGGCTCAACCTTGATTTTTATCTTTTTTTCACTCACCTCAACAAATCCTATTTATTTTATAAATCTTATAACAAGCTGTTTTGATAGATGCGGTCAAAACCAAGCGTTTTTTTTCATCGTGCACCTTTTTGGCCATCATGCTGGCTTTTCAATCTTCACCATCTAATTCCCCGAGGGTTTTTCAGTTACATCGCTGTTCCAGCCGCCTTCTTTCTGCTTCGATCTCACGGGCTAAGATTTTGGGATCGGGGAGCTGGAGCTTGTAGCGTGATGCAAATACCTTGTCCTTTATGCCACCAAGGGCATAGTGTGCCACGGCCTCGTCTTTTCAGTGCAGAGGATAAGGCCGATTGGCGGATTTTCTTCTTTGAGAGTCTCATTCTCTTTCAGGTAGTTCAGATACAGATTCATCTGGCCTGCATCAGCATGAGTGAACTTGCCGATCTTGACGTCAATAGCTACCATGCAGCGCAGGTGGCGGTGATAAAACAGCAGATCCAGGTAGCATGATTCGCTTCCGATTTGTGACTAATGCGGGACCTAGTCGACTATTAAACTTATGGGGGAGCGGTAACTGCTTCATCATGATCTCTTTGCGATTAGCAAGGTTCTGCCTACAGTTCCTAAAATACGTTTGTCCTGCATTTTCTGCACCTGGTTTCCGCTCATGCGTTCAGATGATAAGGGGCACTCTATTCGATGGGTTACTTTCCATCCTGTTTTAGATAAAAGTTTATGGTAATCAAATATGGTGATTGAATTGTCCGGATTTTCTTTTGAAGCGGGTGTGGATTCAAAATCGCGCCAATCGGCATTTAAGAAGGCCATCCTGGTCGTTGGTTTTGTGTTCCGGTAGGCAAGAATGAAAAAGCTTTCAATAAACTCTTCGTATCTCTCTTTGGAATAGGATGAGATTGAAGGGGTTTTCTCATCTGCCTTTTCCCTGTATGCTTTTTCTTTTTTGATGTAATAAGGTGGGTCAAAAAAGATCAGATCCGGCTTTTTGGCTATAGGCCAATCCCCATAACGGTAGTCCCAATGATGATAGTGGATCTCCGGTCTACTCTCCCTCGTAACAAGATCAAAAGATTGGCATCTTCGCTCAAAGACAAGGCACACATCAGAGACAACACCGCCTCCGGCCATCGGATCAAGAACAAGATCTCCAGGATTGGTAAAATAGAACAAGGTGTGGGCCACCAACTGGGCCGGTATCCTCCCAGGCCAATCGTCTCCGAATCGTTCATCACAGTCATTAAAATTCCATCGATCCCATGTACGCAGGCCCCAGCCAAGTTCTTTGAACTTTTCCTGATCTGTCTTTCCTTCCAGCC
>CAYTDY010000335.1:0-2500 GCA_964436665.1 uncultured Desulfobacteraceae bacterium | reverse complement strand
TCTGCTGCTAACCGGGCTGCTTGCCTTCCAACATCCAATAAGTATTCAAGATCTTTTTCCACTAAAAATCCCCTTATATTTAAAGATTAGAATAGCTAAATTGTTGACAAATAGTGTGCATAAGGGTAAGTTTTTTTACACAATATATCAAGGAACTTTTGTGCCGAAGTGGCGGAATTGGTAGACGCGCTAGGTTCAGGACTTAGTGGGTGAATGCCTGTGCGGGTTCGAGTCCCGCCTTCGGCACCATAATTTTGATTTTCTAAAGATACCAAACACTTACGCATTACCTTTCAAGAGTGTATGCGTTCTGTGTGCGGTTTTGAGCCCGAAGGAGATGCGATTTCATTCGGGTTTTCTTTTATTAAAAATGCCTCATCAAGATTCTCGCGACCTTCTCCTGATACCCAATGACCGTATATATCCACTGTTATCTGGATGCTATGATGCCCTAATTGCTTCTGCACATATGCAGGACTTTTGTGGGACATCAGAAGTATGGTTGCATAGGTGTGCCTTAAATCGTGAGGATGCCGAATCCGTAGTCCAGCTGCCCGACAAACCCGCTTAACCAATCTTTGGACCTTCCTCTGGCTGTAGGAATAGTCCTTTTCTTCAGGATCGATGAACAACAGATTGACCTCCCCACCTTTACCCTCTTGAAGACCTTTTTTCTTGAGATATAGAATGTAGTGCTGGAGTTCTTCAACCAAGAATTTAGGCAAATCGACCAGCCGTCTCTTTCCCTTCTTTGGAAGGTCAAAGATATGGAGTTTATAGGATTCCGTGATGTAATAAGTGCAGGATTGAACATCGAGGTTGTCTGCTTTCATTGCAAGTACCTCTCCTAATCTGAAGCCAGCATATGCCATCACCTTCAAAATCAGGTTTTCTGCCCAAGAGACTAGTGGCATTTTCTCTGCCATGTGAATGAATTTATCCAACTCATCCTTGGTAAATGGATCTGCATTTCTAACTTTGCGCTGACTCTTCGGAGGGAGAATTCTTTTAAGTATCCTATCAGTTGGGTTTGAAGCAATAAGGCCTTCCTCAACTGCATCCTCAAATATTCCACTAAACACGTCCTTTACCAATTCCACACTCCCCGGGCTCCGCTTCTTTAAGACATCCTGGAGGAACCGTTTAATCTCCAAACGAGTTATATTCTCTATGGCTTTATTAGAAAACCGGGGCAAAATATGCAATCTTAAGATGGATTCATACCTGTCATAGGTATGCTTTGTCCAACGAGGCGCATTGTTTTTCAACCAGGACATGCTATAGTCCTTCAAGTTGGTTTTCTCAGGCTTTTCATCACCCAAGATATGACGATGCTCATCATTCTTAAATCTCTTTGCTATTGCCTCTGCTATCTCAATTGCCTTATCAAGGTTTTTATCGGTTGAACCAATAGAGATGTTTTTACGTTTGTTGTTTTTCTCTAAGTAGATTGTCCAAATTCCACGCTCTGTCTTTCTGACCGTGACTCCACGCGCTATTCTGTAGATAGCACCGTGTTGCCCTTTTTCTCTAACTTGGTATTTTTTCCAACTCATTGTACCCCCTTTCTTTCAGAATCAGACCACTCACTCGCAGTGAAGAAACGATACCAGCAATTTGGAGATTATTAAAGGCGAAAATCATCTACTATCTCCTTGACTGTCTGATCAAAACTGGCTCGCTTCTCCGTTTGATTTTGACGGCGCTGCTCCATCCATTGATCGAATTCATTAATGCTAATAAGAATGCGGCGGTTGATTCTGAAATGAGGTAATCCCTCATATCGCATATACCGGCGGATAGTTGGCACTGATAAATTAGAGTAGTTTGCCAATTGCTCCACCGTAAAATATTTTGACTGCATGGTATTATTATTTGCCATGTAAACCATCACCTCTCATTTTCATAAATATTCTTCCCTTTCGCTTATGTAGAATCTCAATTCTGCTAGATTGGCATTGAGATTTTTTTGTCCAGTTAATAAGAAAATGCGGAACCCCACTATCTTATGGAGCTCCGCATCATATTTCCTTAGTGACGAATTGCTTGTTGAGTTTATTGAGGCTTGGAAAAAACTACCCCCTATTATATTTTAACCGCCTCTAGGTCCATAGTAACGTCTACGATCATAAAAAACTCCTTCCCCCTTTTCTATTTTTAATACTCCCCTAAAACAATTCCCACCTTCAAAGTATTCCAACTCAAAAGTTAGTTCAGGAAACATCTGTCCCATTTTAACAACAATTGGCTCTGGTGGGGACCATGCAGTATTAAAGGTATAAAATAACATCTCATCTTCATCATGAATGAGTTCTGTTTCACAAAAGTTCCATTTAGTCCCCCAGTTTTCACAACACCAATCACATCCACCTGAATTATATCCGTCTTTCATCCAATCATGTGTTTTGAGATACTCACTTCTTTCTTCATTAGACAACTTTCTTACTTTGGAGTGAACCCCATTGACTGCACAGAATGTGATAGAGTATTAGACAGGATC
>CAYTDY010000334.1:0-2512 GCA_964436665.1 uncultured Desulfobacteraceae bacterium | reverse complement strand
GATAGTTGCTTTGGTTACTGTAGCGATGCAGATCAATGGCATGGAGCTCGTGAAGAACTTCTTGAAAAGTATATAACTGAACTTACTAGTAGATCGATTCCAAATTAATGTTGCAATTTAGTTGACATTGTGGTATCTTTCCTCCAAAAAAATAGGAGGGAAAGATGCCATTTAAAAGAAAAAGGCCTGACTTGTCATTACATCCAGATAGTAAAATAAAGCTTGAGCAAATAAGTAAATCCCGCATTGAAAAAGCTGGTCGAGTCAATAGGGCAAAAATGATCCTTGGCTATTCCCAAAGTGTTACTATTTCTGCCATTGCACGACAACTTTCAACTAATCGTCCAAAGGTTGAGAGGTGCATCGATAAGGCCCTGCAATTGGGACCTTTAACTGCTCTTAACGATTTGCCCCGATCAGGAAAGCCTCCTGAAATCACCCCAGAGGCACGAACATGGCTTATCAATGTAGCCTGTCAAAAGCCAAAGAGCATCGGCTATTCATTCGAGTTGTGGACCAACAGACTTTTGGCCAAACATGTGCGTGAGCACTGTGAGGAGGATGGCCACCCTTCCTTAGCACATATTAGAAGAGGAACGGTATCAAAACTCCTCAAAAAAAGTGATGTTCGTCCTCATAAAATTACTTATTATCTTGACCGTCGTGATCCTGAATTCGATCACAAAATGACGCAGGTACTTCATGTCTATAAAGAAGTGGAACTGATAAAGCAAAAGGACAAAGACAGCCCACCTGTAACGATTCTTTCTTATGATGAAAAACCTGGTATTCAGGCCATTTCAACTACTGCCCCTGATCGTCCTCCCATTCCAGGTACATATTCATGTATAGCAAGAGATTATGAATACAAACGACATGGTACGGTTAGTTTATTGGCCGGTATTGATCTTTTCACAGGCCAGGTTCACGGAATGGTGGCAGACCGCCATCGTAGCCGTGAATTTGTTGAATATCTAAAAATGTTAGACACCCATTACTCGAAAGACATAACAATTCGGTTAATACTGGATAACCACTCTGCTCATATTTCCAAAGAGACAAGGAAATATTTATCTACAGTTCCAAAAAGGTTCGAGTTTGTGTTTACCCCCACGCATGGCTCATGGTTAAATATCATTGAAAGCCTCTTTGCCAAGATGGCCAAGACATTCCTTCGTTCAATTCGCGTTGACACAAAGGATGAGTTGAAGCAAAGGATACTAAAATGGATAGAAGAAATAAATGAATCCCCAATAGTTTTTCGGTGGAAATATGGACTTGATTCAATTTCAGTGTCATAATATATTGCTATGTTAATTAAGAATCATTATACTAGGTTCACTTATGTCTGGGGCGCACTGGAATCATTAATCGATGATATAAATCCACCTTCTTCACCAGAAAAGGGCAAAATCAATTCTATCTGTTATTATCTTAAGAATAAATTGGAGTCCATAGATATCATCTCTCCTTACGATGGGCTTTTAAATGAAATCAGAGACATTTTAGATTCATCAGATGTCAATGAGCCAAGTATTTTAGATCGATTTCAAACATCAAGTTATATTTCTAAACATGGTATTGGGTTGTTCGTCATCTATAAGCTCAGGAACCTATTTGCTCACGGTTATTTAAGTTTCCCACATCCTGATGAAGAGAACCGCCCAAAAAGCAATTATCCAGAAATGGTCCTTCTATCAACTAGGATTGTCCTAATAACCATACAAATGATCTGGTTGGCTTTTTATAAAAATTCTGTTTTAAAAAGTTCGCTGCATTGGGAACCTGATGAGGACGGCGAATATAACATTGATGAAATATTACGGAAAATTCATTTAAAGACGCCAAATTATAAACAACAAATGCTAACCTTCGGCTGAATAATAAAGGAAAGGGGGACGTAAAGGGGGACATCCTTGAATAACTAAATAACTCTATGAAAGGGGCGTTCATGCAGAAATTGCTTAACTTCCCTTGAGGCAGCAAATGAAGGGCTTTGTCGGCGTCACGGATAATGAGTGGTTTGCATTCCTCTCCCAGCAGCTAGGGATCGATGAGGTGAACTTCTGAGAGCCAAGACCAATAGAGGGCAGGTCTTGAATCGTGAATTTTCCTCCCCTGTGGTCTGAGCAGATCCTTATTTAGGAAAGATCATCTCCTCACAATGCACTCATGGATTATTGAAATATAAACCAGAATGGTTTTCATGAAAGATTATCCATCATTAACCTAACTCTATAGGTATAGCAGCAATGTTGCAGCCCATGAGAGGGACGCAGTTTCTGAATGAACTTATGTGAAATGAGATCAAGCCTCTGTTTGACTTTTGTTAAGCCAGTAAGCCTTTCGGGGAATAATAAATGAAAGTCTTTGTCGGGGTCATGGCCAATAATTGGTTTGCATTTCTCTTTCAGCAACCTTTACCGATTTCAATTCAAGACTTTTTCGTAAATGGAGCTTGTAGCGATCAGGTTTTAACCCGTTTAAAAGCAAAGATGGGGTCTGGCCTCGA
>CAYTDY010000333.1:0-2517 GCA_964436665.1 uncultured Desulfobacteraceae bacterium | reverse complement strand
CTCCAGTTATAATTGAAACCAACCCTACCTATCCTAATCTCTTTGGCAGAATAGAGAAGCAGGCACAATTTGGTACACTGCTTACAGATTTTACAATGGTAAAACCCGGTGCACTCCATAGGGCAAATGGCGGCTATCTTATTATCAAGGCCATAGATTTGCTAAGAAGTCTTGGATCTTGGAATGCCCTTAAGAGGTCGATCAAAAATAAGGAGATCAGGATTGAAGACCTGGCAGAAGAGATGGGATTTATATCAACAAAGACCTTAAAACCTATGCCCATCCCTCTAAATATCAAGGTCATATTAATAGGCGATCCCTATATATATCATCTTCTCTATTCTTTAGACAGCGATTTTAAAAAGATGTTCAAGGTCAAGGCACAGCTTGATGATAATATTAAAAAAACCAAAAAACAGATTAAAAATTATCTTTTTTATATTGCTAAGGTGTGCGAAGAGGAAAATTTGCTGGAGATCGAAAAAGAAGGTCTGGCTAAAATAATAGAATATGCATCTGAACTGGTGGGAAACCAGCGAAAGATGTCACTGAAATTGCCTGAAATAAAAGATTTAGCAGTAGAGGCCAACTTTTGGGCCAAGCAAAGGAATAAAAAGTGTATTGAATTAAGTGATATTGAAAGGGCCATTGATGAAAAGGCTCTGAGATCAAATCTTTTGGAGATAAAAATCCAGGGAATGATTGAAGAAGAGACTCTTCATATCCAGACAAAAGGAGAAGTTGTAGGCCAAGTAAACGGTTTAACTATTTACGACTTAGGTGACTATACCTTTGCCAAACCAATAAGGATAACTGCTACAGCTACACCCGGTAAGGAAGGAGTAGTAGATATTGAGCGAGAGGCCAAAATGAGCGGAAATATTCACACTAAAGGTATCTTAATTCTGGAAAGTTATCTGAAAAATAAATATGCATTGAACAAGCCACTTGCCCTTTCAGCAAGTGTAACCTTTGAGCAAAGCTATGGAATGGTTGATGGAGACAGCGCCTCGGCTGCCGAACTTTTTGCCATTCTATCCTGCCTATCAAATAGCCCTATACGTCAAGGTATTGCTGTTACCGGTTCTGTAAGCCAGTTAGGTGAATGTCAGCCTATCGGTGGTGTCACTAGGAAGATAGAGGGTTTTTTTGATGTTTGTAAGACCAGGGGTCTGACCGGGAAGCAAGGCGTTATTATTCCAAAAAGAAATATAAACGATTTGATGCTTAAAAAAGAAATTGTATCTGCGGTAGAAAAGGGTAAATTCCATATTTATGCTATTGAAAACATGGATGAGGGGATTGAGATGCTAACCGGTGTCAAGGCAGGAAAGAGGGATAAAAAAGGAAATTACCCCAAAAATACCCTGAATTATCTGGTCATGGAACGTTTAAAGATGATGAGTGAGTCAGTCAAAGAGTCGGAACGGAAATCAAAGAGAAAGGTGAAGAAAGGAAATAAAGCGAAAAAATAGTCTATCCTATCTGGTTAACAAATGTAACCATTCTTTTTAAAATATCTTTTAGTAAATCCTCTGGTAGGAGCCCTGTCTTTGATAACCCACAATAAAAATCTTTTGCAAGCTCCTCTACTGTTAGCTCTATATCTGCATTTTTCTTATATATACCTATCATTTCCTTTCGAAAATCTTTGGCCTCCTTTTTTACTCTTTCACAAAATTCAATACCCTCTGGTGGTGTCAGAGTACCAAAATGTTCTAAGCAGATAATCTCTGCTCCAAGATTGCTGAGTCTATCAATGCTCTTTTGAAAATCATCATAATTCGAGCTCCCCATAGGGAGGATTCTCTCTTCTGTCAGGGTGCCAATACTGTCAGATGGAAATAGGGCATATTCTCTGGGAAAATAGAGAGCTACACTGCAAACAGAATGTCCTGGAACATCAATGATCTGAAGTTTGACCCCACTTTCAAGATCAAGTTCCATTCCACCATTAATTATAAGACGAACAGGAAAGCCTTCTTTTACAAGATTTAGTGGTTCAATCTGATCAACCCCACTCTTTGCCTTTAACATCGAATTATTATAATCTTGTATTGCCTTCAGGGCCTTTTGATTTTTTAGGATACTTGCCCCAACTTTAGAAACAGCCACCTTTAGCCATGGCCAGTGTCGCGCAAGATATGGGGCCATGCCAAGATGATCATAATGGGTGTGGAGAATAACGAGATGCCTGATTCGCTCCAGATCAATATCAAGATCATTAAGCTGAGCCAGCACATCAGGTATGGTATGTACCATAGCTCCACCAACTAAGGCATAAGTATCTCCTTTAACTAAATAGGAACATAGTTCTGGACGACCTAAAAATTCAATCCTCTCAGTAACTGTACCAGGCGCCTTTAACCACATAAAATAATCCTCTCTGCTAAACTACCCCTTTTTCCATAAGTCCCTCAATCTCTCTTTCCGTGTAGTCAAGCTCCTCTAATATCTTTTTAGTGCTTTCTCCAAAACCAACCGGTGCTGTTCGGATAGATCCTGGTGTGTCACTAA
>CAYTDY010000332.1:0-2520 GCA_964436665.1 uncultured Desulfobacteraceae bacterium | reverse complement strand
GCAGCAGTGATTATACAGTTAAAGACATCTAAATTATAGAGAGGCAGCGCAAAGATGGTGGTAAAGTATGGTATCAGCACGTAGGAGAGGGAAATGAGACGTAACAGATTTCCAGCAATTCAGGGGCTGGTTCGTATTCTTAGGAGCAGATTTGGAGGCTGGGACAAAAGGCAGACAAAGATATAAATGTTCATTTATAGTCTTGACTGGGAGAAACTTTGCAGTGTAGGGAATAAGCCGCGGTATTTTGATGCCCAAGTTCTGCTTGGATATTGAGTGCAAGAACCTGTAAAATGCTGTGGGTGTTTTTCTTCCGAAAGAAGGAGCATGAAAAATATACTGAAAGAAATTGAAGGAAAGTATCCGGTTGATACCATCTTGGTCAATGGAGAACAGGTCTGGCCTTATCTGAGGATGGCGTACCAATTCCAATATGTCAAGAAAATATCTTCCGAGAAGGGCGAAAGGCTCTTGTGGCCGACCCTTTCATTTCTGGGAAAACTTAAAAGGCTTTTGAACATTCTCTATGGTATAAAGAATTGGTTAGGCAAATACGAATACATTGCAATTTCTAGCACTAACGAAAGAAGGCTCATCAGCGGTAAATACTTCAACAGGCTGCTTGATCCTATCATAGACAAACTGGGCAGGGGTAAGGTTCTCTATATTGAGATTCCAGCCCCCTCACTTTACCCAATTGAAAGTATATATACAAATAAGGTCGTCTGCTATGATTTGCTGGAACTCTTAGCAATGATTGCTGAGGCGTTCACATTAAGAAGATACAAGACCAAGAACGAATCGATATTGGGAAATATCAATAAAGAGTACGATCTAAGTTTGGATTATCTGAAGGTGATTAAGCGTTTCTATGCCCGGCGTATGATATTTAGCTTGTTGTTTCAAATGAAGAAACCAAAAGTAGTGCTATTGACTTGCTATTATGGCCTTCTTCAATCCGCCATAAAAGCTGCGAAGGACTCGGGAGCTAAAGTGATTGAGTTTCAACACGGTTCCATAGGTGAGGAGCACACAGCATATAATGTGTATGCCGAACTTGACAAAAGCTATTTCCCGGACTACCTGGCAGTTTTTGGAAGGAAAGAGTTAGAGACTTTTAGCAATTCACGATTTATTCAACCTCAACACGTTTATCCTGTAGGTAGCTTCTATATAGAATATGTAAAAATGAATCATATACCGAACAAGAATTTAGTTCAGCGATTGAGGAACTATAAAGTGAGTATCGGAATTACTCTAGAGAGTACAACTGAAAGCCGCGTAATCGAATTTGTGTGCCAAGCAGCCGTTTTGGATAGGGATATTTGCTACCTGCTGGTTCCAAGATATCCTCAGGAGGAGCATTATTCATCATTTGAGCTTCCTGATAATGTAATGGTAGTCAAAGATGAAAATTTCTACGAACTTATGATGCTCGTTGATTTTCACACCACAGTGTACTCTACCTGCGCCATCGAAGCACCGTCCCTTGGCGTACAGAACATTCTGATTAACATTGATGGCTTAGCAAGAAGGTTCTATGAAACAGTTCTAGATGATAGACGGGTCACGCGTTTTGTAGAGACGCCCCAGGAATTTGTAAGCATAGCAAATAGCTTCGAAAAACTCGATAGAGATACCATTGTGAAGCTTAATGAAGATTTTATTGCTGTCAATTACGAGAAAAACATCCAGGAGCTGTTACGCCGTCCCCCTTTTCTTGAATAACAGTCTGTTTCTGGAAAGTGAGCGCCACGGACTCTGTCACAGAGAATCCAGCCACAATAGTCTAGCGGGTGACAGTATCCAATACCTCAGCAAATCTCTGAGCCATTTCCCGGTGGCTGTATTTACTGGTCTCAGCTTCATCGCCGCTGTAGCTTACAGCGCCGGTTAACTTGTATTCTTGATAGAGTCGTAGCAGCAAAGCCTTTATTTCTTCCCCGGTTTGCCCGGAGACACCGGCTTTAGTCTCATCCAGTAGCCGGTCAACCACATCAAGTTAATCGTCATAAGGCGTACTCATTGAACTTCACAGTCTTCTTAATTGCCGGTCTAGCTGATCTAGATATTCCTTGAGTGCTCCAGCCAAATTTCTCCCGGCACTAAACTTTGGCAGGCTCTTGTTCGCATTCCTTATTGCAGATTCTAGCCTACTTATATCGTACACTACAGCCACGCCTTGAGCCTCCATCTCCCTGGCGATTTCGAGTTGATGCTCATCAAAGACCTCCCCATACCTCTTCATTCTTGGGATAAGAATAAGCGGTTTGTTGTGTTCTAATGCCGTTAATATTGACCCACTACCGGCATGACATACTACCACTCTGGCACCAGCATATAACTCCTCTATTTCATTCCTCGACATGAATCTAAAGTAATCACAGTTTTTGGGTTCATAATCTGTGGAGCCAATCTGCATCACTACCTGCTCATCTAGTTCGCCAGCTATATGATCCATTTCCCGGACCAGCCTTTCAAAGGCTCGCATTCCCCCTACAGTCACAAATATCAAATCAC
>CAYTDY010000331.1:0-2525 GCA_964436665.1 uncultured Desulfobacteraceae bacterium | reverse complement strand
AATTGTTTCAAAATTACAAAGAGCTTAGGTTGATAAAGTCCGACAGGCTCCTAGTAATATTTTAAAAAGGTGGAATTAATATATATTTCTATATTGCTTTAACTCCAATACAATCCCATTTCAAAGCAGATAAAACCCAGAAGATTGCAGTCCCGCTGAGCAGGACCAATATCACTAGGGACTTTTGTTAAGAAGTTCAATAATGTTCACCGTCCTCAGCGAAAACCATCTCTTTTTAGAACATTTGAAGAAAGTGAGCCTGGTTCTAATATAATTCTCCAAACATTTCGGATTGAAAGGAATATCTCTTTAATTTCTTTTTTTTATTTGGCTATTATCCTCTATTTAAATTTGCTTTTTGTAACTGTTTTGAGAAATAGCTTGTTTTTATTGACAATGTAAGCAAAATCTCTATAGAGAGATGAAATGAAAAAAGAGCATTTCAATGGGGTCTTTCCCGATTTGGTTACACCTCTGGATTAGAAAGGTCGTCTGAAAGAAAAGGTTCTTATTGAGCTGGTCAATCATTTAATCCGCAAATGATACACGGCCTAACACCCTTAGGGAGCTCAGAGGAATGGGCTTATCTCGATTGGTCAATTCAAAAACAGTTAGTGGAAATAGTAGCAGAGACTATAGCAGCCCGTGTGCCAATGGTTGCAGTATAAACAACACACCACTCATGGAGCTGTTCGCGAGGCTGCAGAAACGGAGCGTATTGGCGTCGATGGCATACTTATAATCCTGCCCAGCTATTTTCCTGTGGATGGCTAGCAGGTTGTTGCTAACTTTCGTGCCGTTGCCAGCGCGGTTTCCTGCCCAGTCATCTTATATGCTAATCTTAAATACGCTATGTGGGTCTTAACTATTGAAACCTTAAGACAGCTCGCAGAAGAAATGAATATCATCTATTTAAAAGACGCATCAGGTAATATCGGCAAGCTCATGTCCATCGTTACCGACTTAGGAAATCGATTTAAAATCTTTAGCGCTACCGCTCATGTACCTGTATTTGTGCTCATGCTTAGGGGCGTTGGATGGATGGTTGGCCCGGCCTGCCTGATCCCTGAGCAAAGTGCTTTCATTTTTCATCTCACATCTCAGAAAAGATGGAAAGAAGCTTTGCAGCTTCAGAAAAAACTGTGACCCCTCAACGCGACTTTCCAGAAATATTCACTTGCTGCATGTGTGAAAGCAGGTCCAGAAATGAAGGGATTTCCTGTTGAATCTCCTCTGCCACCACAAAAACAGCTGCACTTTGAGGGGCGGAAGACTGTACAGAAGATACTTGAGAATATTGGGGCTCTCTAGATATTATATGCTAATGGTAACAAATGGCCCTTCAGGTGCATGAGGTTATTCATTTTGAGGGCTACATGATTTCACCAAATCTTTTATGGCTAAAATGTTGAGAAAATGAAAAATCATATAGAAGATGAAACCTATCAAAAAGGCTGATTTTGAAGCAGAGCTGGCTGTTATTATTGGAAACAGAGTACATAAGTGTTCAGAAACCGAGGCCATGGAAGCAATTTTTGGATACACCTGCGCCAATGACGTGAGTGCCAGAGACCTCCAATTTGGTGATGGGCAATGGGTGAGGGGGAAATCTCTTGATACGTTTTGTCCTCTCGGCCCATGGATTACTACCGCCGATGATATACCTGATCCTCATTCGCTTGGTATACGGTGCTCGCTTAATGGTCAGACCATGCAGGATAGCACGACAAGCATGATGATATTTAAACTCCCTGAGCTTATCAGCTTTCTATCACACAATTTTACCCTTTGTCCCGGTGATATTATTCTCACTGGTACTCCCCATGGAGTGGGTACCTTTTTTCGTGAACCTTCTGTTTATATGAAGGATGGGGATGAGGTTGTTGTAGAAATAGAGGAGGTAGGTCGACTGGTGAATGTCTGCCGTACAATGTAGAAAGGCAACGTGGTTCTATACCTTTTACCTATCTGGTGTCGATCACATAAGTTATCCTAAACACCATATGACATGTCGCTCTATCGAATATATGCTGACAAACAAAAACCTGATAATTTTGATATGTATGATTGGCGTAGTGGCGGTTTCTTATGGGATGCTTACGGATAATACCCTGATCTTCATTATCGGTCTAATTTGTATCCTTGCTGGCTATCTGCTTATAAGAAGAAAAATAAAAGAATCCATTCGGAACAAAACCTGATTGTGTCGTGGACCTTATTCCCTGATATGTTGAAATCAAAAAGTGGATAGCGTTATGCCAATGCTGTAAAGGATATGAATCAATATGCCCTCCCCTTCATGACTGCCCAGCATGACATATCAAAGGGTTGCAAGAACCGTCAATACTTTAAAAAACGGAATGACAAAGGGACAAGCCTTTATGGTGTTGGTCTTGGAAGGAATCCTGCCGTCTCCATAATTTCAGCTACTCTATGCTCCCATTCAATGGCCATGAGGTGAATTCCAGCGATTCCTTCTGTTTCCTTGAGTTCTTGCATCTGCTCGCAGAGAATCTTTATTCCTT
>CAYTDY010000330.1:0-2535 GCA_964436665.1 uncultured Desulfobacteraceae bacterium | reverse complement strand
CAGTAACAAGCACATTGATGGCCATATAATTGGCCATATAGACATAATAGTTTGATGCAAGAAATGGGAAGGTAATTAAGGCACCTATGAGCATTAAAAACCAGAACCACAGCATCTTGCTATCGAGGAGCTGAATATCCTCGTAATAATCCCTTCTTATGTCCATAAAACTATCCCGATTTTATTCAAGGTCTCAGGCCTTTCTTTAATATCTTGAGAATGGTACATGGCAGCCTTTCACTTTAGAAAAGGTCTGGTAATTTTCATTTGAATTATATATACAACATTAAATAGCTTTTCAAGTATAATCATTTTTTCCCTCGACATATTAGTGTTTGTTGGGTTTAGGGATTTAGGGATTTATTATATATATGCTTGATGATATTGAAAAACGAATTATTCATTATCTCCAGGGTGACTTTCCTTTAACAGCCAGGCCTTTTACTGTTTTAGCAACCAAGGTTGGAATAAGCGAAGAAGAATTACTCGAAAGGATCAAATTGCTAAAAGAGCAAGGCTTACTCAGACGCTTTGGGGCGACCCTTTACCATCAATTAGCTGGCTTTAAGGCAAATGCCATGATTGCCTGGTATGTACCTGAAGAAAAGTTAGACGTGATAGGTCCTTTAATGGCAACCTTTAAAGAGGTTAGCCATTGCTATCACCGAAGAATTCAAGGGAAATTAAAATACAACCTCTTTACCATGGTCCATGGTAAGAGCAAAAAAGATTGTCAGGGCATTGCCAAAAGAATGGCAAAGAGTACAGGAATAAATGATTATATTCTCCTTTTATCTGTTAAGGAGTATAAAAAAACTAGCCCAAAATATTTTAAATAGACTTTTTTGATAACAGGATTCTTGTTTTTTCTGGCAAAAAATTGTTTGATATTGGATGCTTGATGCTCAATTTATCCAAATTCCAGTATCAAGTATCCAGTATCCAGTATCAGCTGTTATGATTGACAGATCTAAAGAAATTTTTCTGAAGGCACAAGACGTTATCCCTGGTGGCGTGAATAGTCCAGTAAGGGCTGGTCGGGCTGTGGGGGTTGACCCTATCTTTATCCAGAGGGCAGAGGGCTGTTATTTATGGGATATGGAAGGAAAAAGATATATTGATTATGTGTGTTCTTGGGGACCAATGATACTGGGACATAGGCCACCAGAGGTAGTTCAGGCCATTAGTGATGCATTAGAGAATGGAACCAGTTACGGTGCCCCTACTGAGCTGGAGCTTAATCTGGCCAAAATGATTGTTGAGACTGTACCTTCAATTGAAATGGTTAGGATGGTCAACTCTGGTACAGAGGCTACTATGAGTGCTATTCGCCTGGCAAGGGGATTTACTGGCAGGGATATAATTATCAAGTTCGATGGTTGCTATCACGGCCATTCCGATAGTTGCCTGGTCGCTGCTGGTTCAGGATTGGCTACCTTTGGCATCCCTGGCAGCCCTGGAGTCCCGGCTGACTTGGCAAGGCTTACTATTTCTCTCCCATTTAATAACTTAGAGGCTGTAAAGGTAACGGTTGAAAAATTTGGTGACCAGATAGCTGCTATTATTATAGAGCCTATAGCCGGGAACATGGGAGTTGTATTACCACAGGAAGGATTTTTAGAGGGATTAAGGAATATCACGAGAGAAAATGATACCCTTCTTATATTTGACGAGGTTATAACAGGATTCAGGGTAAGCCCTGGAGGAGCCCAAGAACTCTATAATGTTATACCTGACCTTACTTGTTTAGGTAAGATAATCGGTGGTGGTCTTCCAGTAGGGGCCTATGGAGGCAGAAGGGATATTATGAAAAGAATAGCTCCTGATGGTAATATCTATCAGGCAGGAACACTGTCAGGTAATCCATTGGCTATGGCTGCGGGGATGGCAACACTAATGATCTTAAAGAATAAAGAAATTTATGCAAAGTTAGAGGAAAAATCGAGATTACTTTTTTCTGGTTTAATTGAGGCAGCCAATAAGACAGGAGTAGACATAGTTATTAATAGGATAGGATCAATGGGTTCTATCTTTTTTACTAAAAACCCGGTCGTTGATTTTAGTTCAGTTAAGGAAACTGAAACATCAAAATATGCCTCCTTCTATAGAGAGATGTTGGCCCAGAGAATCTATTTAGCTCCATCACCTTTTGAGTCCATGTTTATTTCCTCGGCTCATAATGAGAAAATAATTAACAAAACAATCGACTCTGCCTTTAATAGCTTTAAAAAGCTTTAGAAACTTCCCTGACCAACCTCCTTTACTCCATTGCACCCTTTCAGGGGTTATTCCGTTGTGAGCTTCAGGCAGGAAGCCTAACCGAAAAACGGCAATTTCATTCTTCTACCAATGGATATCTGCCCGGATATCACTCTGATCGGATTCAAGACTACATGTATTGGAAGGTTTTTTA
This sequence comes from uncultured Desulfobacteraceae bacterium, assembly GCA_964436665.1. Taxonomy (GTDB): domain Bacteria; phylum Desulfobacterota; class DSM-4660; order Desulfatiglandales; family B25-G16; genus CAYTDY01. The sequence continues at coordinate 122 of CAYTDY010000330.1, read as the reverse complement.
GAAGCGGTTTGGCTTATGACTTACAGCAGTAATTGAAAATCAGTAGCCGTGGGATTCAGCAGCCTGCATGGAGCACCAGCGGAATACAGGTCTGGTGAAATGACTTGTGCGCACTTAGGATA
>CAYTDY010000329.1:0-2536 GCA_964436665.1 uncultured Desulfobacteraceae bacterium | reverse complement strand
CCCGCTGGAGTCGAAGGATAAGTTGATTGAATTGGTAAAGGCGATTCCAGGGGTTAAAAAATTAATAATGGCCGTCGAGACGGAACGTATTCACGATATATGAGTCAAATCAGGGGACACCATACCTATTTCTTGACATAGTAATAACGTTGTTTCTGAATCAACGTTGTGAATAGGGGAAAAAGATTATAAGTTAAGGGGTCACCATGAAACATATTTTTCGAGTATGCACAATTATTTTCATCGTATTGATTATGGCCAGTATCACTTATGCGAATAAAGACCTGAAAGGAAGTAGTGACTACCCCCTGATATCCAGGATGCCCGGCTTCTGGATTGCTGCCTATCAAGAGAGCGAGTACGATTCGCATACATTTCGCGATAGTGCCAATAATAAGATTAACATTGAGGGGCATAAGTATTTCATCGAGTATCGTCTGAAAAAAGGAGGCCAAGAACCGGGTCGCCTGATGATACTCAATAATCATGAAAATGCCTTAAAAAAGATAGATGCTGAAACTTTAAAGCAAACGAAAAAAGACCTCTACTGCAAAGTCACAAAAGAGGGCAAAGAGATCTGGATCCAAGTGCATGCTTTGGATCGCCTTTACCGTTTGACCATTGTGGAACGTGAGCAGATGGAGCAGAAAGTTGCCGTAAATCCGGATGCGTTATTTAAAGATATTGCGACCACCGGGCATGCCGCAGTCTATGGTATCTATTTTGATCATGACAGCGCCACCATCAAACAGGAATCAAAACCCAGTCTTAAAGCCATAGCGGATATGCTCAAAGCCAACAAGTCACTTAAGCTGTATGTGGTGGGGCATACAGACATGACCGGCGGGTTTGAATACAATGTGGGACTCTCATTAAAAAGAGCTCATGCGGTCGTCAAGGCGTTGGTGAACGAATATGGCATTGCCGCCGAACGGCTGGCAGGAAAGGGGGCTGGTCCGCTCTGTCCCATCGGCTCAAACAAGAATGAAAACGGAAGGAAACTCAACCGCAGGGTCGAGCTGGTGGAGATGTGAATAGGAGGTAAAAAAATCATTTAATTATAAAGTCCTAAGGAGATACAATATGACTTATAATAAGATAATTTTTCTGTTTATGATTTTCAGTGCCATTTTCATTAATAATCTGTATGCCGACCCCTGCCCCAAACCAAAAGTTAAAATAAAAATTGAAATCCATGAAAATGCTATGGAAAAATTACAACATGATTATGGTACTACAGGACAAAGCTTGGAGAATCAAATTGCTGCAGAAGTTGAAAGACTTTTGCAAGGAAATTCAGAAGGATTTAAAGCCTATTCAGGCGCAGATGCTGACTATAAATTAAGAGTTCGAATAGATGCTATTGGGAATAACTATTGGTTGAATACTTATCTAACAAGCATGGGTACTGATAAATATGCGGAGCAGGTAACGTTAAAAGATGTAAGTGATATCCATTCAGGATTAACCAAAATATCAACCGAGCATGGAAATATCGAGGCCTTAATAAAAGCCTATGAGATGAAACATACTACGCCTGTCAGAAATCCTACTATCACAGTTGCAGTAGATCCAGATGAAATTTCAGCTGAAGAAGGTGACGACAAATGCAAGATCTCGGTAAAAGTACTTCACTGTAATGGCGAACCAGCATATTATAAAAATACCAGATATTCCCAAAAGGTTTTTTTTAAAAGAGAGACTCAAAGGGGAAATGTGAAATCAACATTTTGGAAAAGCGACTTTGTATATGCTGAAACATTAAAAAACGGTGTAGCCGAGGCGGATTATCAGTTAGATCATTCCAAAGGCACCCATCCTGGCATCGATAAAGTAGAGATATGGACTTATGGGCCAAGGCTTAAAATCTATAGAACTGTCGCCACTATTAAGATCAAACCGAGCAAGGGTGTTTTGGAAATTGAAAAAACTGCCGGTGAACTTGGCATATGCAATTTTGAAAAAAGGTGTGTCGTTCAAATCCCCTTTAAGATGATAGAATCCAAAGATTCAGAAAACTACGAAATTAAGGGTGGAGAATCCAACCGGATCTCGTATAAACTGAAGTGCCAGGGTTGCAATGAAATTACTGGGACATTTTGGGCAAAAATTACAGGAGGTGTACTCGATATAAAACGCAAACCTAAAAATCCGCTTTCCCTGTCTTTTGAGATTTTTCGCGATAATGAGGTTCATAAAATTACATGCAGGCAGCCACCGTTAGTAATACCGAGAGGCGAGCAGGCACAGATGGATATGAAGCTTTACAATTGGCCGTTAATCGATGGCTATTCGGAACAAATAGGAGTGTTTAAATATACCATTCATTTAGGTAGAGCTTCCCATTGATACCAGAATACTTAACTGTAAAAATAAAGGGGACATAAAGCTAAAGGGGATAAATCTTTTTTTGACAAAACTTTTTTACTGTTGTGTAAAGGGAGACATCCTATAATCCCCCAAAAAAAGGATTTCTTACCGAGTCAAGCACGTTACTTCGTTTCACCATAAGACGGTGGTTGTTTAATGGCCAAGG
>CAYTDY010000328.1:0-2538 GCA_964436665.1 uncultured Desulfobacteraceae bacterium | reverse complement strand
AAGTCTCATCGATTCTAAGATTTTTAAAACCAGAATTTTTAGAAGAGCTTTCAGAGTCTTGTGAGCTGGAAGAAGCATAGAAAATCATAATAACCGGCTCGAAAAGGATACACGGCAACATTGCCCACAAACCTGTCATCAAGAGAATTACGTGCAATTAAAAAGGCAAAAGGAGGTTATCATGACTCGTAAAGAAACGGTAACTAAAATAATTGATGGTGACACCATTGAGACCAGCGTTCGTAAAAAAAGGATCAGGATAGAGGGCATCGACACACCGGAAAAAGGGCAATCTGGATATTCAGAGGCAAAAAAAGCTCTCCACCAACTTCTAAAAGATGAAAAGGTAACAGTTACACCTGTCGCAACAGATGCCTATGGAAGAACCGTGGCTAAGGTAAAAAAAGGAAATAGATTAGTCAGTACTCTTATGAAAAAGCATCAAAAGTGAATGGAAAAGGGGCCAGATCTACTCTTGACTCATGTAAAAAATATCATTGAGAAAAGGACCTGTGTCAAATCAAAGGTTCTATGTTGATATAGGTTTTATTTCTCGATAAGCACAGTAATAATTGAATTAATTCCGGTCACTCATAGTTAGACCGACTAAAGGAGAAAAAAATGAAAAAATTAATTCTCACTGCATTGTCGATATTATTCATTGCAATCCCCGCAGAGGCAGCAGACGGGGTGGTTAATGTCCCAAGCACCTTGAATGTAAAAGAAACTGCAGATCGAATGGAGAGCATATTGAAGAAAAAGGGAATGACAATATTCAATCGGATAAAGCATTCCGAGGGTGCTGGTAAGGTTGGCATCGAACTGCGAGATACAGAATTAATAATATTCGGCAACCCAAAAGTGGGAAGCCCCCTTATGAAATGTCAGCAAAGTATTGCTATTGATTTACCCCAAAAAGCATTAATCTGGGAAGATGATAAAGCTAAAGTCTGGATATCGTATAACGATCCCAGGTATTTAGAAAAAAGGCATAATATCACCGGTTGTGAAGAAGTCATATTAAAAACAGAAAAGGCACTGACCGGCATTGCAAAATCAGCATCAACGAAATAAGGCGACCTAACATTTCACTGGAAAGGTGCGTTAGCCCGCATAAACAATCAAAGTCAATCGCAAGGAAAGGAGGAACAAAAATGTTTAAAGAATTCAAAGAATTTGCAATGAAAGGTAACGTGGTTGACATGGCTGTTGGAATTATAATTGGCGCAGCCTTCGGAACCATCATTAAGTCACTCGTCTCCGATATCATTATGCCACCAATCGGCCTGCTTTTGGGCAATGTTGATTTCGCAAACCTTTTCATAGTTCTTAAGGAAGGTACGGTTGCTGGACCGTTTGCTGCTCTTGCTGACGCTCAGAAAGCTGGCGCAGTTACTATCAACTACGGTTTATTCATCAATACGATCATAAGCTTCATTATTGTCGCCTTTGCGGTGTTCGTCTTAATACGCAATATAAACAAACTCAAGAGGCAAGAGGAAGAAGCACCTGAGGCTCCCCCAGAACCCCCTGCTCAAGAAGTATTACTTACGGAAATACGTGATTTACTGAAGAAGCGAAAGTAAACCATCCCAGAAAAGGAAAAGGGATCTTTTTTGACACATTTAAAAAATATCATTGAAAAAAGCTAGGTGCCAAACCTAGGTTCTAGATTAATATGGGTGTTATTTCTCAATAAGCACGGTAAAAAATTGAAATCATAGTTCTTTTTATATTTTTGAATTATTTCCATAATCGTTTAATATAATGGAATTAATTCCGATCACTCATTGTTGGTCGGTATAAAATTTGTTGCGGGTTTTCATAAAAATAAAGTGAAAATGCAATATACAAAAGTACCACAGCCGGTTTTTGAACCTTTTTGTCTTGCTACCACGATTGGGAGCTTACCGCATACCGATGTGGAGCGTGGTACTGCTTTGATATTTAAGCACACACCTGAGATTGCATCCTGGGTGCAATTTCCTAAACGTAATCGGCATGAGAATATGATGATGCAGTTTACTGAAGGTATGCCGGCACTTGTTCAAGATGGGGATCGCATCTACTTTTCTACTTCGATCAATGACTTCTCTGAGCAATTAACCTATTTCTACGAACGTTATTTAGCCGCAATCGAGAATGAAAATTCTAATGCGCTTGAAAATTTTCGCCTTTCACAACAATACGCGGCTGGTTTTTGCGAATTCGTGACTTGTCTACCTAAACAAATGACACTGGGCAGAACGATTATGCTTAAAGGGCAGGTTACTGGACCATTCACCCTTGGCACTAACCTGTTAGACCAAAATGGCCGCTGTTCCTATTACGATGATCAGCTCCATGATGTGATCGTCAAAACGATAGTTATGAAAGCACTTTGGCAGATTACTCGCTTAAGCGAGTTCGGTCTTCCGGTCATGATTTTTCTCGATGAACCGTCGTTACTTGGATTTGGGAAACAGACCTATATTACGATAAGCCGAGAAGATGTAATAAAAGACATAAATGAGGTGGTAGCAGCTGTCCATAGCCGTG
>CAYTDY010000327.1:0-2545 GCA_964436665.1 uncultured Desulfobacteraceae bacterium | reverse complement strand
AAGACAGCAAGGGTAATATCATCATTGGAGAGGGCCGGCAGAGGATCCTGGAGCTGGTTGAACAAACAGGTTCAATAAATCAGGCCGCCAAATTGATGGAAATGTCATACAGGGGTGTATGGGGAAAGATTAAGGCCACAGAAAGTCATCTGAATAAAAAAATAGTACTAACTGAAAGGAGACATGGGTCTCGTTTAACAGAGGATGGTAAAAAACTTTTAATGAATTACAATCGGCTAAAAAAGGATTGCCAGAAAGCCGATGAGAAGATCTTTAAAGATATTTTTAAGTAAGAAGGAGGCTTGATATTTTAATATAAAATTCGAAATTCGAAACAAATCCGAAATACGAATTCCCAAATGTTCCAAACGTAACTGATCACGGGGATGAATTATTTTTTAAAGAATAGTTTCGGTCATTTGGATTTTGAAAATTTAAAGATTGTTTCGATATTCGGATTTCAAAAAAGAATGGTTATTATGTTGCGAGTTTAGATATGTTGTGTGTAAGAATACTCTCAGTAACCGATCACGTAAGTCAGGAGGGTTTAAGGTGAAGGCAGTTGGAGTAATTGGTTATAAGAAAAGTGGAAAGACCACGTTAATTATTAGATTATCTCAGGAACTATCAAGGATAGGCTATAGTGTTGCTATTCTCAAACATGCTTCAGGGAATATTGATTTTCCTAGCACTGACACATCAAAATTCAGGGCGCATGCTGGCTTTGTTTCCGCCATTTCTTCAAAGGAGTCGGAGATAATACTAAAGGGAAGGAAGCGGATAGAGGATATCCTGACATATGTTGACTGTGATATTGTGTTGGTAGAGGGGTTTAAAAAGGAAAAGACATTTCCAAAGATTGTCTGCATAAGAAAAGAAGGTGAGGAAAAAGAATTGTTTGATGGGTTGCAGCTTTTCACTGCAAGCTTTGAGGCATCTATCTCTGATTATAATATACTAAATGATGATCATATAAAAAAGATGGCTTCTATTGTAACTGAACGGTCTTTCAAGTTGCCTAATCTAAACTGCGGTCATTGTGGATATGAGAGCTGCTATGAACTTGCCAAGGAAATATTAAGAGGAAAAGAGAGCATTGATAAATGTGTTTCTTTGAATCCATCAATCTCTATTAAAGTCGGCGGGGCTGAATTTCCGCTAAACCCCTTTATGTCTAACCTGTTCAAAAACAGCTTTTTGGCAATGCTGTCCTCCCTTAAGGGTTTTAAAAAAGGGACGGTGGAGATAGAGATACCCTGAATTAAGTGCCTAAAGTGAGCTAAAATGCCTAAAGTGCCTAAAATTATGAGATTCTGGATTGAGGGACTGTTACGAGTTTCGAGTATCAAGTATCCAATAACTAATAACAAATAACTAATAAGCAATAACGAATGTTAATTGATAGATTTAATAGAAGGATAAATTATCTGAGGATATCCATTACTGACCGATGTAACCTGCGCTGTATTTACTGTATGCCACCTTTTGGTGAAAGAAAGCTGAGACATAAAGAAATCTTGCGCTACGAGGAAATGCTCCGGATTGTGAGGATTGCGATAAAATTGGGCATAAACAAGATCAGGCTAACAGGAGGAGAACCACTTGTCAGGAAAGGGATACAGGAATTTATTCCAATGCTTACCGCCCTAAAGGGTCTTGATGATATATCTTTAACCACGAATGGGGTCTATCTTAAAGATAATCTTGAGATGTTAAAAGCGGCAGGAATAAAAAGGATTAATGTAAGTATTGACAGCCTTAACAGAGAAAAATTTAAAAGAATTACCCGGTTTGATTATTTCAACAAGGTCTGGGAAGGAATAGAAAAGGCCAGAGATATGGGCTTCTATCCCATAAAGTTAAATGTAGTTATCATGAAGGGCATAAATGAAGATGAAGTTCTGGATTTTGGTCGTCTTGCCATTGAACATCCATATCATATCAGGTTTATAGAATGTATGCCTATTGGTTTTGAGTCTAATAGCCTGGCATTCATTCCTAACTCGGAGATAAAAAAGGCCCTTGTTGATAGATTTGGGCCATTGATACCTGTTTCCCCAGGGCAAAATGACGGCCCGGCAGAGAGATATAAATTTGGGGGTAAAGGGGAGATAGGTTTCATAAGTCCAATCAGTAATTCCTTTTGTCAGTATTGTAACAGGCTCAGGCTGACTGCCAATGGAATACTTTTGCCATGTCTGCTTTCAAATATTGAGGTAGATATTAAGGATCCGCTAAGAAGAGGTTGTCTGGACGAAGAATTGATTAAGGTATTTTTCAAGGCAGTAAAAGAAAAACCAGAGTGCCATGTCTTAAACCTTGATAATAACCAAAAGGTTCACCGAAAAATGTGTTCTATTGGTGGGTGATTTTCTGTATCACATCTCCGCTTGTAAAGCCGCAGCCTCTTTTCCAGCAACGGATAATCTTTGCGCTGCGTCTTTCTTCTTGAACACGCTAACCCTGTCGGCATCAACATACTCAAGGGCCTTTACCTCACAGAACCGGACGCACTGAGGGTCGCCATCACAGAGATCGCACTTGA
>CAYTDY010000326.1:0-2551 GCA_964436665.1 uncultured Desulfobacteraceae bacterium | reverse complement strand
AAGATTTGCCTGATGAAGTTTTTTCCTTAAATTATATGCCGAAAGTGGAAAGTCTAAGGTAGCACAGTCACACTACTGAAAGTCGAAGAAGGATTTGAAAATCAGGCATGTTTTTTACACGCTTTTCACAATTTTGCTGCCGCGACCGCAACAAATATACCCTTTTTCTTCTATGGTGGCTTTTGGTTTGTCCGGCTATTTCTCTGCACGGATATGCAGGAGCGGAGGATCAGACTTCAGATACACTCGATCTTGACTTTGAAATTCCTGAGGTTGAAAAAAAACCTTACGAGTTCAAAGCCGAGCTGGAGATATCGGAGACGGTAAAGGGTCTGGATGAAGATAGCCTCCTCTTTCATCAAAAATACCCTAACGGTGTAGATGATGAAACCTTCTATCAGACCGATTTAAATCTCAAGGTTGAAGGGAGTTACCAGGTTAATATAATAAAACTTTATGCCCGCTTGAAGGGAAATCTTTACTATAACAATGAAGCAGACTGGGAAAACGACCGACGAACGGAGGAGGCCTACCTGTCGCTACAACCTACTCCATCTATAACATTTGATGCGGGCAAAAAAGTCTTAAAATGGGGCAAGGGATATACCTGGAATCCTGCAGCCTTCTTCAGCCGCCCGAAAGACCTTGATGATCCGGATGCGACCCTGGAAGGATACTATGTTGTCAGCGGTGACTTTATAAAAAGCATGGATGGTCTGCTCAAAACGGTTGCTTTGACACCTGTTATTCTTCCTGTATCGAGACATGTCAATGATGAGTGGGGTTCGGAAAAAGAGGTTGTCTGGGGAAGTAAAATATATTTTTTTACTTTTAATACCGATTTGGATGTTATGTTCCTGATTGGAAAAGAAGTAAAAGACCGCCTTGGATTTGACTTTTCAAAAAACCTTTCTTCTAATCTTGAGATACATGGTGAAGCAGCTATTGTTTTTGATCATATAAAACATATCGCTGATCAAGAGGGTAACCTCATAGAAGAAAAAGGTGATGTATTGAATTTTCTTGCTGGCGTGCGCTATCTGACAAAGAGTGACACAACTTTTATTTTCGAATATTTCAGGAACGGCCAGGGTTACACCAGAGATGAAATGAAAGATTACTTCACCCTGATTGAAGACGGATACCAGGAATACATAAGCAGCGGAAGCATGGCGAAGCTTGCCACAAGCAGGGAATATGGAAGTCAATTCTATAATAAACAGACAGTAATGAGAGATTATCTCTACTTAAAGGTGACTCAAAAAGAGCCCTTTGACATTTTATATTTTACTCCTTCTATGGCCTGCATCTACAATCTAAATGATAAAAGCTCATCAATCACGCCTCAGATAACATACACTCCGATAACCAACCTTGAACTCGACCTTAAAGCTACATTCCTTTTGGGTAAAGACTATACTGAATACGGAGATAAAATAAATGACTACAAAATTATTGCATCAGTGAAGTACTATTTTTAGTAAAGCTTTTTCTTAAACCGGCCTGCCTGCACCAACACTCCCCCTCCCCATCACTATTTCCTCTCGAATTTATTGATGCTGTTTAGCTGTCTCTTTAATGATGGCATATACATCAAGGGTGGAAATGTTGTTTTGTGCAGCAATATTTTTGATAGTCATATCTGCTATTGCCTTTATTTTGTTATCAGCGAGGCCTCTAAGGGCAACCCGAATATTAAGGTCATGAAGGGGGACGGCCTTAAAAAACTAAGAAAATTACTGGATCAGCTGATAATTGTTATCCCGCGAAATGGCCTCCCCCCTCTCCACCGCGTACCCAACCCCTGGAACACTGCTACCCAGATGTCTGGCCAATTCTGTGAGGGTCGTGAACGAGGTGAGGCCTTGAGATGAGACATTTCTGGCCATCTGATAATCCATGTTATATTATCGCAGAAAAGCCGCGCCGGTGCCGCCAAAGGCGAGGACGATCATGGCTTTTCCAGGCTCTTAGATAGGGTTAAGAGATTATCAGACATCCCCAAGCCTTACCTGTCCTGAGCTCAGTCGAAGGAATCCCCCCACCCTTCAAAAGGATGAAGGCATTCAAAGGGAAAAAGTGGCTGAGAATTCTTCAACTTGGCCTGCCCAGTTAAATTGTCATTGATTTTATTTAACCGGGGTCAACGACGTCCCGGTCTTCAAATTCCAGAACCCAAATTTAAAGATCACTTCTTTCTTCCTATAATCAGTGAGCGTCGAACGATTCCCAGGGTTCGGTTTTTTTGCATCTGGGCTACGATGTTTGCCTGAAACCGTTGCGTGGCCTCCAGCTCGTAGAGCCTAGGGCTCGTAGAAACATGGGACAATCAATGATATGGTTGATTACCCACCCGGAATCCTTCACGAGGTCAATGTAGTCCATGCCCCGGCCCTGGGTGAGTAAATTATTAATTTCGCCAAAATTGGTATTATTAATAATTTGGCAACTCTACCCTGGCTTATCCCCGCCACCTCCGCACTCTGTTCCGGGGTCCAGGCCCTCCAATCCGCCACAAAAACGGCGGACAAGAAAGACGGCGGGCAGGCAA
>CAYTDY010000325.1:0-2568 GCA_964436665.1 uncultured Desulfobacteraceae bacterium | reverse complement strand
ACATAGACAGTTCATGAAATACTATAATATCAACAGCGTATACCAAACAAGTCGCGCCAGGGCGGGCTGGCAAGACCTGACTCAACAAAGATAAACCAGGATTGGTGATATATCAGAAGCAAGCGTATATTCAAATCATGTCGCACAAGGGCGGGCTCACTTTAAGTACTTTAGGCATTTCTTCTCTTGCTGTTAAGGGGTATAAACACTTACTTGTTTTTTGTACTTACCAGATCTTTCAAAGGTAACTGTCCCATCAATCTTTGAAAAAAGTGTGTAGTCTCTTCCAACACCTACATTATTTCCTGGATGGAAAGTAGTTCCTCTTTGCCTGACGATGATTGATCCAGCCTTAACAAGCTGGCCTCCAAATCTTTTTACCCCCAGCCTCTGCCCTGGGCTATCTCTGCCATTCCTGGAACTACCACCTGCCTTTTTGTGTGCCATCTTTATCTCCTTTTCTCGTCGATAGTTATTAGTTATACGTTAATCGTTATTAGGAAACTAATAACCAATAACAAATAACTAATTCTATGCCTTAATATCAATTATTTTTACTCCTGTGAAATCCTGCCTGTGACCCTGTTTTTTTCTGTACCCCTTCCTTCTTTTATATTTAAACACAACTATCTTTGGCCCTCTTCCCTGCTTGGTAATCTTAGCTACCACCTTGGTATTTTCCAAAACAGGCTTGCCGACTGTTACCTTACCATCTTTGGAAATAAGCAGCACTTTATCAAAATAAACCTCATCTCCCACCTTGCCATCCAATTTTTCAACCTTCACCTCTTCACCTGGCTCTACTTTATACTGTTTGCCACCTGTTTGGATGACCGCATACATTATAACCCTCCAATATTTCAGAATAAATTTAAATTACCGTAACTCTATAGCAAAGTCAATAAAAAACCCACTATTCAAATGGGCAGATAAGTGAGGTTTTTATATAAGGCTGTAAACCAAGAAAGTCAATCCTGATTTAGAATGATTGTCATGTGTGGTGGACTATTATAAAATTTTGTGGTAATATTATATATTAGACTATTGAGAGGTATATAAATTCTATGCCTATTTATGAATACCAGGCAGAGATTCCTGAAAAAGGTTGCAAAATGTGTCGAGAAGGCTTTGAGTACATCCAGGGCGTTGATGAAGAACCCCTTTCTCATTGCCCAAATTGTGGTAAAAGAGTTAAAAAGATTATTTCATGGTGTCATGCTGCAATAATTGATACATTACCAGAAGATACCAGTGCAGAAAAAAAGATAACCGAGTACGAAAAGGAAGGTTTATATAGTCATGCTGCAGAGTTGGCTGACAAACGCGCCCATAAGACCAAAGACAAGATTCTAAAAGAGAGGGCCCTCGAAAATTATAAAAAGGCTGGTTATAGCTTTGATTCCGCCACTGACAATGACAATTAAAGGGCCTAAAGTTAAGGGATGATTGATACTGTAATCTCTAACTCACACTTGCCAAAGAGGATGCAGTTTAAGAAGATTGGAGGAAGGAATAATGTCAGATTTTTTTCAAAACGGTGAAATAGCAACATTTCATAGGCTTAAACAGAGGGATATCAGAGAACTTGAGAAGGAACTCGAAGAGGCTGCAAGACATAGGCCTATTTCCCTTGTTCTTCCATACATACCGGTTGAATTACAGGGACCTGGTCTTCCAAAGATTATTGAAGAGCTCAGGAATGTAAAGTACCTTAAAAACATCATTGTTGCCCTCGGAAGAACAAACGCAGATGAGTTTAAGCAGGCAAAGAAATTTTTTTCAGTCCTTCCTCAGAAACCAAAATTGATCTGGTGTACAGGGCCGGCAATTGAAAAACTATATAATTTACTGGCTGAAAACGGGATCAATGTTGGTGATGATGGGAAAGGAAGATCAGCATGGACCTCTTACGGATATATCCTTGCGCTTGAAGATAGTCAGGTTATTACATTGCACGACTGCGATATTGTTACCTACAACAGGGATCTCCTTGCGCGGCTGTGTTACCCCGTTGCACACCCAAACATTGCATTTAGTTTTTGCAAGGGATATTACAGCAGGGTTACGGATGGCATGCACGGAAGGGTGACCCGGATCTTTGTAACACCTCTCATCAGGGCTTTGAAAGAAACCCTGGGCTCTAATCAATTTTTAAATTACCTTGATAGTTTCAGGTATATTCTGGCCGGGGAATTTTCAATGGATATAGATCTGGCACGCCTGATCAGAATCCCCGGTGACTGGGGATTAGAGGTTGGGGTTCTTGCTGAGGTTCACAGGCATTGTGCTGTGGGCAGAATATGCCAGGTTGACCTTTCCGATAACTATGAACATAAACATCAACCCCTGACCCTGGAAGATCCCAACAAGGGTTTGCTAAAGATGGGAACAGACATAGCAAAATCTATGTTTAGAACTATGGCAAGTATGGGATACACTCTTTCAAATGAGTTTTTTGTGACCTTGAGGTCGAGCTATTTGAGGATTGCCCAGGACCTTATCGCTCAGTATGAATATGATTCTGAGATCAACGGATTAAAATATGACAGGCATAAAGAAGGCAGTTCG
>CAYTDY010000324.1:0-2578 GCA_964436665.1 uncultured Desulfobacteraceae bacterium | reverse complement strand
TTTGCATTTATCCATTCCTACATAGACTGCTTTTTCCTCTTCCTTCTCAGCAAAGGAAGTGAAAATCTGAAATTGGACAGCCATACAGAGGCACAATATACTAATAAAGAAGATAGCTTTTTTGAAAAAAGTTTTCATTACCCCACCCCCTTGCTAATCAACAGATTTGATAATTACTTTCAATAACATTGTTTGGGATACATATACTAAGGAACTAATAAATTTGGCAATTCTGATACCTCTGCCAGCTGCTGGGAAACACTTCCCAACCACCTCGCCTGCCAGGCACTCTTTCCAGCTGTCCCTGTGGCAATGAGAGTGGCCTCACGTTCCCTGGCTGCATTTTCAATCTGGGTAAGATCGCCGATGTAGAGGTGATATTCTGCTTCTATTCCTTCACTTTCAAGGGCTTCACATAATTCATCGAGTTTTTTTCTTTTCTCCCTTTCAATTTTCTGAAGCCCCCTTTTTCCCAGACCAGCCATGTCTTTCTCAGTTACAACGTGGATTACCTGTAGTTTTTTCATAATACCTTTAAGACCGACTAAAAACTCCAGTGCCCTATTAGCTGGAGGAGAAAAATCCGTTGCCAAAAGTGGCCTCTCGAACAGCCCTTCATTCACCCCGCCAGACTCTAACTTATACTTATGTACAAGGACCGGTGTAGTGGCTTTTCGAAGGAATTCTATTGTCTTTGAATCTACATAGAGCTTTTGCAGTTTTGTCCTTTTCTGGCGACTGATTACAGTGAGGTCAACCTCTTCCTCTTTCTCGGTTTCAAGAACCTTAGAGACCGTATCTCCCACCACGATATACGATCCGCATTCCATACCCTCCTCATATAGACTTTGTGCCCAATCCACAAAACGGACTTCAGCCATTGCCGCAAGCCTCTTCTTTTCATCCGTAGTATAATAGCCTATACTACGATCTATCACATGCATGAGCACCACATGGTCGAGACCTGCTTCTCTAAGAACCATTAATGATCGTAAGGCATCAAACCACAATTCCTCGAAATCGGTCACAAACAGCATCTTTTTGATTTCCATAACTGGCTCTCCTTTTTTAACTTATTTTGGATATATTATACCAAGCTGCATTCAAACGGCTACTATTTATAAACGTCATTGCGAACGAATGTGAAGCAATCCCTGGCCCAGACCTGGCCTTTATGAATATGGTGATGTCAAGGCACTCTTGCATAATGAGCGGGAACAGTAGCATATCCAAATCATGTCGCGCCAGGGCGGGCTCAATAGGATAGATTGCCACGTCGCTTCGCTCCTCGCAATGACATAATTGCGACTTGGTATTAACCCTTCTGCCTCTTCTTTTGGTTAAAAAGTCATTTGTATTTACTAAAAATATGCCCAAGGCATATAAAAAAATTAACCTTCTTTCATTTTTCGTAGGTAGAAATCAGTAAATCTTTTGAGTCTTAAAATATAAAATAAATCAAAGCAAAAACAAATAGGAGTATAATGGCCATAAGAACTCCTACGCCGATGGGTCTTCTATATAAGTCTTCGTCATAAGTCTCACCAGAAGAATACCCGCCTACATATCTCAGCCCTTTAGTGATTCTTAGATAAATGTATGCTGTTGGTATCTCAAGGATCGAGATGGGATTCCTGGCTAAGCGGGAAATGATATATACTGCCCTGGATAAGCGCACCTGCGATTTAGTCCTAAAGTTGTTCATAGGTACAGTACACACCCATAGCAGACCCCTTCCTCCCATTCGATAGAAATAGTCAAAATCTAAAATAGTCGCTCTGTGAGGCACAACCATGGCTTTGGCTATTATAAAAACTAATCCAGCCAACATAAAGAGCTGAATAACTCCTATTATATGGGAGGGGGTGAAGGGATGATAGCCAACCACGTTGTAGGGAAGTATGTCAAAGAGTATCTTAGGGTAAAGACCAACAAACACACAGGAGAAGGCTGTCAAGCCCATGGCCAGTTGCATATTAAAGGGGGCCTCTTTGGACTCTATATCGTAATTTTTGGCAAAGAAGCAAAAGTAGCCAAGTTTCACAAAGGAGAGAAATGTTCCTACGGATGCCAGGATCAACATGAGTTCCAAGATAGGCATGTGAGCCTCTACTGCAGAGGCTATAACCATCCCCTTACTTACAAATCCATTAAATCCCGGTGCACCAGAAATGGAAAGGGCAGCTATGACAAAGGTGATACAGGTAATAGGCATAAACCTTGCCAAGCCACCCATATCTGTTAATTTTCTTCTTCCTGTCATATACATGACCGATCCCATGCACATAAAGAGTAAGGCTTTATATAAGATATGATTAAACACATGGGCTATTCCACCATTTACACCCTGTGCAGTTCCCACTCCAACCCCTGCCACCATGTATCCCACCTGGCTTACGATATGGTAGGCAAGTAGTCTTCGAGCATCATTTTGAAGTAATGCAAATATAACACCATATACTGCCATTATGCCACCCATGTATGCCACCAACTCCACACCCGGGAAACATCTGGCCAATACATAGACACCTGTTTTTGTGGTAAAAACTGAAAGAAACACACTTCCTGTAATGGTCCC
>CAYTDY010000323.1:0-2579 GCA_964436665.1 uncultured Desulfobacteraceae bacterium | reverse complement strand
ATCCTCTGTGAATTTACAGTACCCGCATCGAAAGCATCGATGAACAATCTCTTCATATTCCATTTAGTTCACCTCCCAATTTCCGGGATTCATGATCCCATTAGGGTCCAGGTTTTCCTTTATCATCTTCATGAGCTTTAGGGTATTGGGGTCAATCCTCTCCATGGCCATTTTCTGTTCTTCTACAGTGGGCTTCCAAGGAATTCCCCCATGATCAAAGGCAAAAGCGATCCCTTCATGCAATGCCTTTTTGACCCTGTCCATCATGTCTGGGTCTGCCCTATTGAATGTAAAGGCAATACCGAACATCATTGCATGGCTTCTGCCGATAACCCTTGCCATACCAGAGTAGGCGACTTTGTACTTATTAGCCAACTGCCCTAATTTTCTGGCAAACACTGGATATTTCTCAATCAAAACGATTGGTCCGGAATATTCAAATCCCCCTCCCTTTTTCACATCTGCAAATGTTGTTATACTCTTTTGAGGCATATCTAAAAATGTGGGTTTCATTGCTGGCATGACCCACATAAATCCGCCATCTTTACT
This sequence comes from uncultured Desulfobacteraceae bacterium, assembly GCA_964436665.1. Classification (GTDB taxonomy): domain Bacteria; phylum Desulfobacterota; class DSM-4660; order Desulfatiglandales; family B25-G16; genus CAYTDY01. Next base: position 2,030 of record CAYTDY010000323.1, on the reverse strand, counting down.
GTCTCTGAACTCCTTAAGGGAATCCCATACCATTTTTCTTTTGAACTCAAGCTCTTCATCGGTGTCTCCGGTGATATATAAGGTTATATGATGGTTCCCCTGGAATATGATGGGCTTTTCCTGGAACCAGATGTTTATATCCTCTACCATCTCAGTATGGGTGAGTTTAAATAGGATATCCGGAACTAGGTCTTCTCTATCTGTCACAAATATTTCCACATCTCTCATTTTCTTTTTGGGATAGAGTTTAAGGCCCAACTTGGTAATGATGCCGGTGGTCCCAAGCCATCCCAAAAAAAGTCCTGACAAATCGGGCAGGGAAGGACCTTTTGAAAACCAGTCCGGTGACATAGAACATGAGCCAATTTTGCAAATCTCCCCGGTTGGCAACACAACTTCTAATCCGCTAACCATGTCTGAATTGAAACCGTATTGTTGGGTCAGACGACCCTGACCGTGGATTACCACGTTTGCTGCTATGGTTGCAGTTGGTGGTGCATCAGGAATACTATGCCTAAGATTGGGATGATTTCTCTCTAAATAGGCCTTTAGTGCTCCCTGGGAGGTTCCTCCTTCAACTATGGCATGTCTTGCCTTCTCATTCACCTCCACTATTTTTCTCATTCTTTTCATATCGATAACAATCCCGCCTTTTAAGGGAATGATCAGGCCAGTTAGTGCCATACCTGCCCCCATAGGAACTATAGGTATTTTCTCCTTGTTGGACAGCTTGACGATCTTCTGTACCTCCTCAGTGGTTTTTGGAGCAACTACATAATCTGGCTCATGGGTTGGCATCAAACCAGGATCTCGTGCATAGAAATAAAGCTCTTCTTTCTGGGTTGAAACATGCTCTTCCCCTACTATTTCACCAAGAGACTTATAGATATCACTCATTTTATTGTACCTCCCTTATCTATTTCTCACCTATGGCAACCTTACACAGGTCAATGATATGGATTGGCTTTACCCCTCTTTTGGAAACCTTCTCAGATAAGGCCATTTGACAATAGGGACAGTTAAATACACAGTATTCGGCTCCGCTCTTTACCATATCATCTAAATTTTTCTTCTGTATATCATTGGCCACCCCGTATTGATCTATCATTCTTATGAGCTCTCCGCAACAAAGGGCATTTTCCCCCTGATATTCCCTTTCAACCAGCTCGGCCCCGATTAGATCAAGTACCTCTCCCACAAAATGATATTTATCCGGGCAGAGTCGAGACGAGCAGGGTCGCTGATAGGCCGCTTTTATATTCAGCGGCTTTATCTCGCTCTTTAATTCTTGTAGCCTGTCATACAAGTACTCAAGATAATGAATGGGTTTAAAAGGTACCTCCATTCCAAAGGCCGGGGCAAGGGATGTGAATGAGCCATAACACTCATCATGCATGCAGATGAGCTGCTTGATGCCGAGTTGACTAATATTCTCGATTACCTTGGGGAGCCTCTCTTTTATGATTGATGTCTTGGCAAAATGTAGATAGACAACCTCACAGAAAAACTCTGCACCAAGAACATATGAAGATCGAATCCCCTCAAAGAGCTTTCCTCTTGCCATCTGCCTCAATTCACCTATGAAACAGCAGGATAGTGCTTTTTCCTTAACCTCCCCTACCCTATATTTTCCCTGAGGCTCACACATGTTGATCCACTGGTTTGTAATGGATCTGGATGCGGTAAGCATGCCCTTTTCTTCTCTTCGTTCGGTGATCAGGTAGAATGGGTGATTTCCCTGTGGGCAGTATTCTTCACAGGCATAGCATGTTGCACAGTCATGTAAAACAAAAGAGTCTTCTCCTTTGATGATTTTCATCATCTCATCGTGTGCCGCGTCTCTATCCACATCTATATACTGGCACTTAACCAGACAGTCAGAGGTTGGACAGGTTGCACAAAGATTTTCGTCAAATTTTAGTGCATGCATATAAAATCCTCCTTTCATGAATCCTTTAATTTCTCATAAAGGTTTAGGTGAATATTTAAGTCCTCCAGTCAGTTAGCCTTTCTCTTTTTCTTTATAGTCC
>CAYTDY010000322.1:0-2582 GCA_964436665.1 uncultured Desulfobacteraceae bacterium | reverse complement strand
CGTTTAACAGCTATAGTCTTTTTTATAATTTTATTTTGGGCTGTTGTGGCAATAATAGATATTTCATTGTTTCCAACCGAAAGTGGTGTAGATACATCAATAGGAATCTTATCACGCAACGCGGCGTCTCGAGTTTTCAAATCAACCCTCTTGATGAGTTCATCATTGACCAAAAGGGTTACTGTTTTAATAGGCTCCCGTGCATGAACCGATGCAACCACACCGATTTCCGATTTATCAGTAGTCGCATTATTTTTTGGATAAAGTACGACTATGGTAGTTGGCCTCTGAGCATAATCAGGAGAATCCTTAACTTTTACGCCCATAGGTGGCATTTCCCTCACCAGAGCTTGATCTGTTAAACAGCCTCCAAGTATAGCAGCCAAGAAGAGCAAGATTGTGGCCCTGAATATGATGTTGCTGTTTTCCATATCTTTTTACCCTCGCTTAACGGTAAAATTCTGTGTCCTATAGATTATTGATTATAGCTTTCATTTTAATACAGCCAGGGGCAGATCACGATCGAATTTCCCAGCAATATCCGGGCGCTGTTTGCCCCGGGATGCCGCTGAAACAAGGTCGGTGGTATAATCAATGGCTTCGCCAAGAGTTACAATGCCGTCGCTGTTTTCATCTGCCGCACCAGAAAGTGCCTCTAACAAGTAATGGGTAAATAGCCCTTTCTTTTGGCCTTTTCGATGTGTTTTTGCACTAATCTGACCTTCCTGTGTTGACGTGAAAATTGCCTTTCCTTCACCGGAGTTTGACAAGTTTTTCAGATATTTGTTTATAAGGTTACTTCCTTTAACGCCTCTGGTTCCGGTTACTTTACCAATACTGCTTATGTGGGAGGCATCTGCAAGTATTAAAGCCCGCTTTGCCTTAATATTACGCCGAAAGGCTATATCTACATCCCAAGTGGGAATTGCTGTGCTGGGCAAATCATCAGGGTCAGCATCATAGGTGAGAAGATAATAATTATCCGAGATTCCGGGTTCAGGCGCCCCTTGACCACTAAAGAAAAAAATCACAAGGTCTTCCTCGATGGCTTTTTTCAAAAATGTGAACAGTGCATGACGAAGGGCGGCACTGGTTGCCTGTTTATCGGTAAGAACCAGGACATTCTCGTTTTTAAAGCCTCCGCCCTGTGGAGACTTCAAAAACTCCGCAAAGCTGAGGGCGTCATTGGCTGAACTAGTCAGATTTGGGATGCCCTTAACATTATGCTTATATTTTGAAATACCAACAATCACTGCCCAGCGCTCACCTATAAGGGATCCACGCCCTATATGTGTACTAGTTACCAGAGCCGGTTCATTTCGAGTGACACGGATAACCTTTTGGGAAGTGCCACCGGCCTCATTGATAACAGTGATGCTGATGACATTTTCTCCCATAGAAAGAGGAATCCTTCTATTAAGCTTTATCTCCCCTGGCTGGCTCGGTGTTACAGTAACTCCACGAGCCTGCTGTAGAGTGCGGCCATTTAAAGAGGTGATTATCTCCCTTATGGGGCTCTTTGAGCTAATGGAGCCGATAAGTTGCACTTCTCCTTGATCAGTGGAATTGCTATCTTTGAGAGAGAGAATATTAATCTCAGGTCCTTGTATTTGAGCCACCATTGGCGGACCAGCTATGGTTTGTGCAAACTGCCGCGCCTCTGAATCTTGAGTGATATCTTTCACAAACTTTCGAACCCATAATGCTACCAGCGTAGCCACAGCATCACCGGTATATTGCCCTATATTTTCTCCAAAATACCCGATATCTGCCACTGAGCTAAGGTCCTTATTTTCTACTGATAATACCTTTCTATATACAACAGCGCCATCCTTTTTTTTCAGTTGTGATTCCACAGTCATTCTCATATTGTATTTTAAACGTCCTGGAGGAACAAATTCGTGGTCTAGAAAAAAATCAGTAAGTTTAATTTCTAGATCCGCTTGCCCAGAGGTATAATCGTTTTCATAGACATTTTTAAATGCCATATTAGACCCGAGCCTTATTCCCTCTATCAACTGGGGGCCTATAGGCAGATGTAATTTTCTGAGCCGTCCAAAACTAGAGGAGGGATGCTGTGATACGGAGTAGTTTCTTGTTCTTTCATCAACCAAGAGATTAGCGGAGATTTGCAGCCTTTTTATATCGAGATCTGAGTGCAGTATCTTTCTTACTCTTTGTGAAGATTCTATTGTTTGTGAGGGCTCGACATTAAATTTGGAGGCACATCCCGCTAACATAAATATTGCAAGATAGACTATAGCAAATAACAAGATACTAAGGTTATGATTTGATACTACTTTTGACTTCTTTATTGCATGCGACACAGAAAGACCCTCCTAGTTTGCCCTCGACCCGCTGCTTTAATTTGATTAGTGATGGGGTCACCCATTAAAGGGCATCAACGGGTCAAATCTTCGTTTGACTCATGTTCTGTTTTTTTTGCTTAACACTAAGTGTCATCCTACAGAATAGCCATAAAAAAGCTCCACGAACACTGCGTTTGTTGAGTTTTTTGGAAAAACCTTATGTTGGAATTGCAGATCCCCAGTGGAATAATTCCATCAGGTTTAAGTAAATTG
>CAYTDY010000321.1:0-2593 GCA_964436665.1 uncultured Desulfobacteraceae bacterium | reverse complement strand
TCTTTTAGGAATTCTTTCCTGGTTATAGATCTTTTCATTTCAAGTAATGTCCGTTGGTAATTGTTCCGCCACGGATCAGTTGGTTTGAATCATTGCCCTTTCAGTACCTTGCAGGATTGTGTTTATACGGTCTGAAAGTTTTTCATTCGGGTTGTCAATTATGTCGTGGGCACTCATTTTTCATCCCTTTGCAATTTCATCAGGCAGTTTTTGAAAAATAAATTCCCTTATCTGCTCCGCGACTCCTACCGCTTCCTTTGCATCTTCAAATAAAGGCTCTTCAGATTCGCCATAACGGATTTCTACGGCTATGGGGTAAGGATGCCAACATTTTCTATAAGCCCGGAAAAGGAAGAATCCTTTTGAGTTGCAAGAAGAATCAGATCTTCAAGAGAATGGGTCCTGGGAAAGTCGATTTTCTGCCACACCAGATAAGCCTTGAGATATTTCTCTCCCGCCTGTTGAGCATGGAAACAAATTATGTCAATAAAAGGTTCGGAAGAATCTAAACCATTTTTTGCTGTTATTAAGTCCCGTCGTGCCTTCTCAAGCCAGTTTCTTACAAGGTCAACATTGCTCTTTTTCATAAATCACCTTCCCTTTTCTGATGGCAGTAGTAATGAAAGCCTGGGGAACTTCGCTCCATTCTTCGATTTCTTCTGGTGTATATACGAGAATATCTTTAGGAATCAAAAGGCCTGCAAGACAACTGTAGATGGATATGGAGCGTCTGTACCGGGGGAGGTCAGAATTCATTATGACGAGGATGTCCAAGTCACTCTCGTCCTTCGGTTCTCCATAAGCGTATGAACCAAATAGGATAATCCGTTCTGGCTTTACGGCATCGACGATCCTGGCCCGAATCTCCCTTAGAAGATTATCGTCAACCTGCCTAATTTTTTTTAAGTTAGTTCCTGCCATTCCACACACCCCTTTCACACAGATAAATCAAACAAAAATTCACCCCTTTCTGCCCTTTAGATGATTATCTTAATATGATCCACAAGCCTCTCATTTCGGTTGTCAATTATGTCGTGAGATGGCATTTTTATTTTCCCTTTATTTCTGTAAATTGTTTGGTTGTAATTATTTGGGTAGTCTCGTTTGGTCATTTAATGCCCCGATATTCATGAATAATATCTTCAACCTCTTTGAGGGTATATCGGGGTATACCTTTTTTCTGGACTAGGCTATCGGTATATTCAAAGATACTTTTCCCACTGGGTAAGACAGTTACCCCTACTATACTGCCAGGACTATAGGGGATTCCCTCTATCAAGATTTCCCTATTTCTCCCTACAGTTAATATTTGTTTATATGCCTCCATAAAATCTCCTTTCTTTAACATATTGGTCACTTTTCCTTGACATCTTCCCAAAAATGCCAGTAAATGGGGCCGTTGGTTCGAAAACAACTTAACATTACATACTAAAAAGTATATTTACATCAAAGCCATGGCCCAAAATTGCAAGAGATAATAGAATATTATAATATTATGTGAAAAGACAAGAAGTGAATAAGCGTATTTTGGGAGAGAGCACATTAAGATGATTTCGTGAACCTTAAGTTGTTTTAGAACCAACGCCCCGGTTTATATCGGCTGCATTTGCCTGGTTAAGCCAGGCTATTCCATTCATCAGTTGTAACTGAACGATCCAAGATCGCCTTGATCTCATTCAACATCATTCGTAATTGTGGAACTGAGTACTCAGAATTTGATGGGATTGCCAGACGGTGGTTTTCGTAGACCATAAATTGATGGCGGGTTCCAGAATACGGTCCCTCAAAGCCAAGTTGCCGTATCCTTTTAATGAAATCACGCCGCTTACACGGCTGCCATCGGCTCACGGCTTGGCTCCTGATTCAAATCAAACCCAGCTATAACAGGCAGCGAATGTCCCAGTTTCAATCCAACCAGAACCCAATCTTCAAGAGTAGAGCGCAGTTCCTCTTCACACTCTCGTAATGTCTTGCCAAACGCGATGACACCCTTACATGATGGGATGCGACCGGAAAATGTCCCATCATCAAGTTTATCGTACTCTGCTTGAGACAGGGCATTTTCAATGTAACCTGTTAAAATAAATCGTAACATTTATTCACCCTCCTATGAGACAGTATGAAGGAAATATTATCCTTAAATTCATTTCCACCACAATTGATCAGGCAACAACCAGGAAAAATCCATTTCTTTCACCGCTTTCTGGCTTTGACAAACTCATATGCCCTTTTCATAGATGGACATTAAAAATACTTCAGAAAGTTCTATTCTTAAAGAAGTGAGAGCTTTATATAATTTGGGTTTCAAATATGTATCAAGTATTATAGGGCAGGTAGGGCATAACGTCAAAATATTTTCTTTAATATCATTTCTGCCGTCAGACATATGAGACTTATGGCTCATAGCTACATAATGATCACAAATACCGCCTCAGCCTTCAGATTTCTTCATAACCCCGTCACACCAAATTTCGACTCAGTAAAAAGGCCTAACGGGCCATACACGCAAAAAAAAGCGCTGGCTCTAAAGGCAATTAATTATCCTTAGCCACTTGAACAAAGGACAGGTATTTCACTTTTATATTTCCTAAGT
>CAYTDY010000320.1:0-2642 GCA_964436665.1 uncultured Desulfobacteraceae bacterium | reverse complement strand
GAACTCTTCTCTCGCCTGCATCTAAGTATGGGGATTGACACAGCCGGAAATCCTCAGTGGAGTGTAGGATTCGACAGGAGCCGTGAAACAGAGACATTTGATGAGGTGGTATCCAGCATAGAAAATTACCTTAAGAGAAAAGGCAAATATGGGGTGGTGGTTTTTGATGAATTTCAACAGATCACGGAGACCAATGGCGAAAAAACCGAACGCCGTTTGCGTAGTGCTATCCAGACACATGAGCATGTTTCTTATCTATTTGTGGGCAGCAAGAGGCACCTCCTTCACGACCTCTTCTCCAACCCTAACCGTCCTTTTTATCGATCTGGGAAGATCTTTCCTTTGGAAAAGATCGACTTCGACCACCTCCAAGGATTTATCAAGAAGAGATACAATGGAGCAGGAGTGGATATTGACCAAAAAACCATAAAACTTATAGTGGAGACAACCGAGTGTCACCCTTATTATACCCAATATCTTTGCCATGTTCTTTACGATATCATGGAGAAGAGACGGATCAGGACAGATGATGTTCCAAAGGCTATCGATCTCCTGCTCAGTCGTGAGTCCACTGCTTATATGAATACATGGGATCTTCTTACGCACCGCCAAAAACAGTCTCTAGTGGCCTTATCGGAAACTGGCCTTGAGGAGAGCCCCTTTCGGCCAGAAATACTCAGGAGATTCAATATTTCTCATCCGGCGGTTTTGATCAGGGCCTTGGGGAGTTTGGTGGATTAAGACCTTGTAGATAGAGAAGGCGGCCGGTATGATATAATAGATCTATTTTTTAAAAGATGGATCAAGACATATATCTCTATGGGCTATTAGCTTTGCCCTCTGTCCTCTGCGCCATGTTTACCGCGCCTTCCACGCCTGCCCCGCAGCTCCGAGAGATGGTACTGGAGTAGGGAGGCACTATCGTACCGGGGTGAAATGCTTTTTACTATTTCACTGGGGCACCATGCCCTCACCCAACTCGCTATTTTTTTACCGAAAAGTGCTTTGAGCAGAAATCGGTAAGCGCTTTGCTCTATGCTCCATGTTTACCCCGCCTGCCCTGTAGGTCATATGATCGTACTAGGATTAAATTTTCACCCCGCCTTAACTTATTCAACCGGGGCGAAGACCACTTAACCGGGGCGCTCCTCTCCCTTTAATAACCAATACTTAAAGACCTTTGCGTCTTTTTCTTGACCATTCACATGATTTTAGGCTAAATTTCATTAGCTTTTAGCAAAATAGGTTTAATCTTTATGAAAGCAAGCCATGAATTGATTATCAAAGAACCACATTTTTCACAATAAGAGCCGGGTTCTTTTACGATTGGCAACCCAAATTTTACAGGCTAACGATAGCAGAAGGATACTTTAATGCCACGTATTTTCGACAACATAGAATTAAGCCTCCTTCCAGCCCTCCAGGAGACTCTGGAATTATCTGGCCATGCTGAAGACCGCCTCTGCCTGGTTCATTAAGAGAACGGGGAGGCCCACGAACCGAAAATCACCTGTTCTACAGGGCTGGTAGGGAAAAACAAGTAGTGTCACGAAAGTAAAATCATGGTAAAATATAAGGAGGTAAAAAGTGCGCTACTATTTTGAGTGGGATCCAGCTAAAGCGAACCAGAATATACTTAAACATAAAGTGAGATTTCATCGCTCTGCGGAGGTTTTTAAAGATCCGCATGCGATTTCTATTTTTGACGATGAACACAGTCAGAATGAAGATCGTTGGATAACAATGGGGAAAGACAATAGCGGGACTCTGCTTGTTGTTTCCCATGCCTTTCGCAAAATTGATGAGGAATCATACAGAATTCGCATTATCTCATCGCGGAAGGCAACAAAGAATGAAAGAAAACAATATGAGGAGTGATATCTATGAAAAATGAATATGATTTTTCAAAAGGAGAACGGGGTAAATTTTATGACCCCAATGCCGAACTGTATTTACCGATTTATCTCGAGCCTGATATTGCTGATTTTATGCGAAAACTTTCAGGACAGAAAGATACTGACATTGAGAAACTTATTAATGACTGGCTCAGAAAAAATATCGACTTAATTGAAACAGTTCAATAGTGGTTCCCACGCATTTTATTGAAGCCTCTCGTAAAGATACCATTAGCTGAAAAAGGTCCAATAGCTTATGCCCCTCAGCCTTGAACTAACCCGAACACTGCTCCAGAGTTTTACCTTCAAGACTCTGTTTATCCGAGACATCTTGAGAAGACCTTCAAGGCAGCCGTTAAGGAAGGAAAAATACTAAGAATTCAATTTAAAAAGCTTGTATAGCTTTGATATAGAAGTGCCTTGCTCCTTTTTTTATGCATGGATGATCCAATGAAAAATAAATTGAGACGTGCAATTAAAGAGAGGGCACTTACTTCATTAGAAAAAGTATCGAGGCTAGAAGCAATATTCAATCTTGTGCACGTCCTGCATGAACGTCCCGGTTGACCATCCCCTCTTAACACGAGACCGACAAGGCCGTTGCCCCATGTTTTTTTGTAAAACTTGATTTACAGGACCGGAATGATATAATATTCTTTCCTCAAAAGAGGTTAAAGATGTTGAATTTGGAAGAAATACGAAAAAAAATCACGGATGGACTCAACTCATCACCAAAACCCTTGAAAG
>CAYTDY010000319.1:0-2644 GCA_964436665.1 uncultured Desulfobacteraceae bacterium | reverse complement strand
ATGAGATGAATCCGCTGACACCTCAGTTCTGGATCGGGATTGGCATTGCCGCACTGTGTGGCGGCATTATCGGGTTCGAGCGACAGATTCGCGGGAAGCCGGCAGGGATTCGCACAAGCATCCTGATCTGTCTCGGTACAAGCATCTTTGTCCATCTCGGCACTACCTTTGGGGGTGCGAATGTGGATCCGACCCGGGTGATCGGACAGGTCGTAACGGGCATAGGGTTTCTGGGCGCCGGTGTTATTATCGCCCATGAGGGGCTTGTGAAGGGAGTGACCTCGGCCGCCGTGATCTGGGTGCTGGCAGGTATTGGTGCAATGATCGGATTCGGCCTCTTCGCATCGGCAGCCGCCCTTTCGATTGTCACGGTGGGGATCCTCACCGGCGTTGAACTCCTGGAAAATAGCGTTCGCAGGCTTCGGAGAGGGGCTCACGCCTCAGATAAAGGCGGCAACACGCACGGGGAATAATGCCATAACCACCCGCAGGACAGTATCCATCATTTATTACGGCCGGCAACTGTACAGTGGCCGTTAAACAAAAAGGTACGACTAATCGCAAATCATTATCCTTTGTTTTTCTTCCTGTAAAAATTTTATCCCGTATCAACCGGGCTGCACCAAGAAAGAAACAGGCAGACATGTGGTATTTCACGGAGAAGTTTTGTGAACGAAAAGAGCAAGGATAATGAACTACCCCGCCGCAGAGCAGCGGGGAATTAAACCCTTGTCCGCCTCCGGCGGATTAAAACGATATCCAATCATCTTGGAAATGTTTACGATCTCTAATAAAATCACTCGAAATCACTCTTCACTTTCCCCAAATCCCCTTTATTTTTCATTTTATTTTGAAAACCTGACTCTAGAAAATTCATGTTAATCATAATTCTTTAGAAAATGACTTGACATATTGTCTTTGTGGTATTATAATTACCACGTAGTATAAAAAATACCACATTAAATAAATCTGGAAACCGGATTTGAATAATAATAAGGAGGAAAGGAGGCCGCCATGTTTGGTGAATTTATAAAATCCCTGAGGATTGAAAGGGATATTGGGCTAAGGGAATTTTGCCGCCACTTATCAATTGATGCAAGTAATTGGAGCAAAGTGGAGAGAGGAATTTTAGCGCCACCTCAAGACAAAGATAAACTTAATCAGATAGCAGAAGCCCTCAATATAGAAAAAGGTTCGGAATTGTACAATGAACTGACTGATAAAGCATCAATTGATGCAGGAATTATCCCGAAGGATATTCTTTCAGACCAGGAAACACTCAACTCTTTACCAATGTTTTTCAGGACAGTTAGAAGCGAAAAACCAACACCTGAGGAACTTGAAAAACTGATTAAAAAGATCAGGGGAGATGGTTAGTGCCAGAAACCTCGGATTTTGAATGTCCTTACATCCCAAAAGAGCAGATCTGGCAAAAAGCAGAAGATTTCAGAGCTGACTTTTGGCCTGAAGATACTTTACCGGTAGATATGGAAAAAATAGTTGAAAGACGCATGAAGTTAAACATTGAACCGGAACACAATCTGCTTAGCGAATTAGATATTGATGCCTATTTAAAAGTAGACCTCAAAGGTATCATGGTTGATTATGGCTGTTATATGAATGAGAAATTCATGAACAGGCTTCGTTTTTCTTTAGCGCACGAACTAGGCCATTTCTTCTTGCACAAGGACATTTATTCATCTTTTTCTATCGCAGATTCGTCAGCCTGGAAAGAATTCATGGAGAATATTCCTGACCGGGAATATGGATTCTTTGAATACCAGGCCAACGAATTTGCAGGTCGGGCTTTAGTTCCACGAGAAAGGCTTATTTTGGAAATGGTAAGTTGCCTCCAAAAAGTCCAAGAAATAGGTTTGATCGATCTTGTGACGAAAGATCCAGGTGCGGTCCTTTCGAGCATTAGCCCTACTCTATGTAAACCGTTTGGCGTATCAGATCAAGTGATAGAAAGACGAGTTGAAAGAGAAGGATTATGGCCACCGAAATACTAGAATAATAATGGTAATGAAGTAAGTCCTATGCTTAAAAAACCCCGGATGCTACAGTATCCAGTAAGGAAGAAGACGCTCGTGCAGAAGGTGCATAGAATTTATATAATAAAATATTTTAAGTTTGGATTGCGAATAATTGATCGGTTTAAATTATCGCGTAACTTGCCACCACCCGCTTCCTAAAAATTTCTCCTATTATTTCAGCTATGGTTTGGGTATTCCGTGAATTCAACAGGGTAAAGATCTCGTTAAGATAGATTTCACGACGAAGCTGTGCTTAATCGTTTGAAGGTCATCAATGAATTAAGGCGAAACGCGGGACGGGCATAGATTTATTCGCCTTCGCCAGAATACCCCGTCCCGTGGCCTAAAGCGCTTATGAATAAGCAGGGGAAGGTTTCCTTCTGGATCGTTTAAACATCTTGATTATTTCATACGCAAAAAGGAATACACCTGCCGAGGCTACAATTGTTAACCAGTCCTTGAGGGTTAAAGGAGCAAACCCTATAAAAGTATTTATTGAGGGTGTATAAATAGCTGCCATGGTTAACCCAAGTGAAATAACAATAGACCACAAGATTTTTTTATTGCTCCAAAAATTACGAGTAAAAAGAGACTCATAATTATATCTT
>CAYTDY010000318.1:0-2662 GCA_964436665.1 uncultured Desulfobacteraceae bacterium | reverse complement strand
ACACCAAAATATAAATATTTCTTGCTTACCCGGATTCCGCCCAGTTCGGCAATATTTTTGAGGCATAGAGCCCCTTTTTTACGTCAGGGCCGCGTCATCCTTATCTTTTTTATGTATTGCAGACTTTTTTCGGAACTATGCAGGCAGATGAAGTTCCACCTATGGAGGAGTAGTTTGTTATGTGAAGGTGTTTTTTGAGCGGTACAGGGTAGGGTAGGGAAGGCGATGGTGTTGAGGCAGTGTAGGGGGAAGGGGAAGGTAGGGGTGAACATACAGTTAAGAGGTTTGGCGGGTAATGGCACTAGCATTGAACACTCAATCAACTCTCAGTCTCAAAGAAGATTCGTCACGCACAACGCGCTAGCCAAATCCTACTTGAACTGTCTGGTTAGATATCCCGGTTATTTTTTTATAAATTATCCTTATGATTCCTGACGATTTGTCAATCTGAAAAACAAGTAACCCGTATACAACGCGTACTTTAAAGAGAATCTCAAGATATATGACGCTGATGAATTTATCGCCAGGCTGGCGCAGCACATCCCATTGCCAAGAGTAAGACTGATACGCTATTTTGATCTTTATTCTTCAAAGAGCAGAGGGAAGTGGTCAGACTGGGATCATATCTCAAAGCTTGCTCCTTTAGGTTGGAAAGAGCAAAATGAGATAGAGTTACAGGATGATGAAAAGGAAATTGCCGAGCCGGCAGGCAATAGTGAAGACATATCAGCCAAGAAAAGCAAATCCACATGGGCGAGGCTTATAGCGAAGATTTATGAAGTCGACCCGCTTGTCTGTCCTAAATGTGGTTCTGAGATGAAAATCCTTGCTTTTATCATGGATACTTGTGAAATAAAAAAGATACTGAAACATCTGATAAAAACAAATAAAGCTCCGCCTGGGCTTGATGAGAAGGATTTGCCTGATATATGATATTTCACATTTTGTTTTGATCTTTTTCGCACCTGCCAGATAAAGAAGTAGCTATGTCCTGCTAATAAAAAAATCCGTATATTTTTCCACTATGAAATTTTTTGCATAAAGCGCTTTATTCTATCTCTCTGAAAGACAACCTGCGCGATTATCTTGCGAAATAGTGGAATAGCGGAAATTGGCTTGACTTTTTGGGAAAATCAATTTTCGTTGTTCCTATCATTTAGATTTTATAATTGATAATAGGTGACATGATTAGGGAAGTCAAGGTGATGAAAATAATAATTATTGTAATCTTATAAAAACATTTTAATCTATTGACAATTTATTTTTATTTTAATAACATAAAATCCATGAAACTACAATTAGAAAACAGAACAGCAATTGTAACCGGAGCAGGTTCGGGAATCGGACGTGCTATCGCCAAAAGATTCACAGAAGAGGGAGCCAGCGTAGTCATAGCGGATATCAGATCCGATACCGGAAAAAAAGTCGAAGAAGAAATTAAAAAAGCGGGTCACAAAGCTTTATTTGTAGAAACCGATGTCTCCAATTCCAAAAATGTTGAAAATATGGTTGATAAAACCATTCAAGAGTTCGGAAAGGTCGACATTTTGGTCAACAATGCAGGGCTCTTGATAAAAAAGCCGATTCTGGAGATGACCGAGGAGGATTGGGACCGAGTACTGGATATAAATCTCAAAGGAGCCTTCCTCTGTATTAAACATACAGTCAAATATATGATGGAACAAAAAAAGGGGAAAATAATAAACATCGCATCGATGGGTGCAAAAATCGGTCTCCAGAATGATTGCGGGTATTGCGCCTCGAAAGGGGGGCTCATCAGCTTGACTATTTCCCTAGGAATAGACCTTGCCCCTCTCGGAATAAACGTAAACGCGATAGGTCCAGGAGTAATTGACACCCCAATGGTTAATGATGTAGCAACACAGGGAAAAGATTTCAAAAAAAATGCACTTGAAAAAACGCCCCGGGGAGTAATCGGAAAACCGGATGATATCGCCTCCGCGGCGCTTTACCTAGCCTCGGATGAATCCGACTTTGTAGTCGGACAGACAATTTTCGTCGACGGTGGTTTCCTTTCAATCTAATTCGGGTTAAATACCCGAATTGGGTTGATTGCTTTAAACTCGGCTAATAATATAAGACTCTCAATCGCCTCTTTTCCAAGGTCGCTTGAGAGGGACCCTTTACTTCACGAATAAACCGGATCAGCCGAAATTTTACGCTAACTCGACTTAAATATTTAATTCCTGTTGACATTAAAAATTTCTTAAAATGCTTTAAAGAGAATCTCAAGATATATGACGCTGATGAATTTATCGCCAGGCTGGCGCAGCACATCCCATTGCCAAGAGTAAGACTGATACGCTATTTTGATCTTTATTCTTCAAAGAGCAGAGGGAAGTGGTCAGACTGGGATCATATCTCAAAGCTTGCTCCTTTAGGTTGGAAAGAGCAAAATGAGATAGAGTTACAGGATGATGAAAAGGAAATTGGATTGACTTTTTGGGAAAATCAATTTTTGTTGTTCCTATCATTTAATTATAAAATCTATTAAGCAAAAGGTGGAATTTGAAATGGCAACAATCGAAGAGTACAGAAGTTATGGTAAAGAAATTGAAGATGTTCTAAGGTTGGATTCTTTTACTGTAGCCGTAAAAATGATTCAAAAGGAAGAAGAAATTCCGGCAGAAGCAGTAAGACC
>CAYTDY010000317.1:0-2669 GCA_964436665.1 uncultured Desulfobacteraceae bacterium | reverse complement strand
AATGAACATATTTCTTTATTTTCAGTACAATTTTCAATCGGATAGATGCTCTCTAACCGTTTATCTGAAACGTCAAAACACAAAGCTCCATCCTTTGTCATTACTTTAGCGTAAAATAGTCTCTTTTTAGCAAACTCATGAGTCAAAAATGACTTTGTTAACCCATTTGTTGTTTTTTCAATAGAGGGGAGATATTTTTTTAGGGGCATCTCTAATACCCTGGCAAAGATTATTTTACCTATCTTTTGCTTCCTCATCTTTGCTTTTTGAGATTCTTATTTCCGAATAATCCTTGTTGACTATCCTGTTTTTTACCTGTTCGATAAGTATTTCCGTGAGTTCTTCCCCTGTATAGTGTAGCTTAGCTGAATATTTCTTAACAATACCCTGAAAGGCTTTATTTGTTCTAAGTAACTCTAATCTTTCTGTAAAAGCTAACAAACCTTCTGGCACAAACTTGAAGATATTTTCAATAACCTTTCTAAAGTGTTTTTCAGCTTTCAGCCGCGCCGCCTCTGCCTGTTTGCGCTCGGTGATGTCTTTTGAAACTACAGTCAAGGCAATTATTTCTCCATCCGGTCCCTTAACAGGACTTAAAGTTCGGATGTAATATCCGCCGTCCCTCTCGCTTTTATACTCATACGATAGTGATCTGGCAGTCTCGAACACCTCATTTACCCTCTTGGCAAACTCATTGGTTTCCTTTTTAGAATGGAACTCGCCATATGATCTTCCTGTGACTTCATCCAATGTTAAACCAAACCTTAATAGGTGCTTTATATTCATGAACAGGTACCTGCACTCCCTATCTACCAGGTATATGGAATCTTCGGTAGACTCCACCAGGGAGCGATACTTCTCCTCGCTCTCCCGCAACGCCTCCTCCGCCCGTCTGCGATTAATAATGTTTATGGACAGTATCAAGATAATCAAAACGAGGCCGACAATGCTGGCGATGACCGACCAAACCTTAAGCTTATGTGTAGAATAAAAGGAATAAGGTTTATTTATGACAACACTGCCCTCTGGCAAACTTGATAAATTAATACCAAAACGCTGCATTTGCTGATAGTCGAACATATAGCGGTTTGGGCTTTTTTTGAGTACGGAAATAGTCTTAACCTTTTCCCCACGTAAAATACGCAAGGCTATTTGCCCAGCCTTTTCTCCTTGAGCATATCCACTGGTTAACATGCCCCCTATAATCCCGTGTCCTATATAGGCATCCGCAGCAGCGTAAATGGGAACCGCGCAATACTGAGATATTAGTTCGCAGGACTTCTCCAAGGTAAAAACGTTCCCAGACCTGTCAGTGGTAAAGGTGTACAAAAAGGCTATGCTGTCAGGGGTTAATTTTCCTGCTCTTTCCTGGACTTGCGCCATATCGAGATCTTTCCAGAAGGTGAATCTTAGGGTATCTTTGAAATGCGGAATGGCTTTCTTCATTAATTTTTCGCCGATACTTCCGGTAAGAGTCTTGTCAACTACCAAGAAAACTTGTTCAGTATTGGGCTGTAACTTTAAGACAACATCAATTGTGCTTTTAAAATCATCTAATTCTGCAACCCCGGTAATCAGATCATGACCAAGAAGCATTGAATCCTCGAAGCCATTCACGCCACAGAAGACAATCGGTGTATCTGGAAACAGATCCCGGTGATGTGCGAGCAAGAAATTAAAGGCATGATTATCGGAAGACATAACAACATCAAATCTGCGATTCCTGAATTTATGCCTGTATAGCTCATATAGGTTTTGAAGATGTTGCTCATCATGGATTCGTTTCGTGTCCATATACTCAACATGGAGATCGATTTCTTGATCGCTCTCATTAAGGGCAGATTCGATGCCCTGGTTGATACGATCAGTCCATCCAAGCCCTTGGTGGTAAGAGTGAAGCACGAGGACATGTTTCCTTTGATCAGCACTTAGGCAAGAGAGGTGGGCGCATATAGATAAAAGGAATACGATCAGGAATAAGAGGCCTATTTTCCCATAGGTTCCTTTACTTATTCTTCTACGCTTTGTTGTTTTCATTTCAATCCCTCCTACATAGAGAAATTTCAGTTGCGTCCACAGTTTTTCGGCTCTCTGGGCTACTTTCAGTCAACGATTTCTCCGATTAGCTTATTACCCTTTGTTCCAATTCTTCATAGGTTTGTTTTATGGCCATGCTTTGAGCTTCTTTGTTTCCTTCACAATAGATTATCCAATACTGGCTATGAGTTTTCACTAAGAATTCTCCCAATCATGGACATTTTTCACTATGTAGAGGTTATTTGGAAAAGCCTGCGTTTAGGTATTCTTGCCAGATTCGTTTAATGGATTTTATCTGATTTTATTGAAGCAACTGTAAAATTCTCATAGATCTTTGATTATTTTTTCCAGAGTAAGAGCCAAAGCATTTATATGATTCTTGCAGACTTCATATATCGCTTCGACATCCAAATCAAAATAATGATGGCTTATGATATCTCTCATGCCCTTCACTTTTTTCCACTCAATTTGTGGATATCTGGGTAGAAGGGTATTATTGGTTATTTTATCAAGATTCTTTAGTCCTTCCCCGATGGAGATTAGTTGCATGCAAATAGCGTCAAGCTTTTCCATGCCTGAATCCGAAGATGTAAAATCATTAGCTGATCGAATTGGCTCAAACCTCTTTAGGA
>CAYTDY010000316.1:2320-2694 GCA_964436665.1 uncultured Desulfobacteraceae bacterium | reverse complement strand
TTAATATACGACTAGTGATCTCTGTATGAATCCTATTTAGTGACCTTCTATCTTTTGGGTACTTGAACTCAATAAATAGTATATCCTTTCCATCAACTCTCGAAAAGTCTGGTTTTGTCAACACACCTGCAAAGGGAATCATAGGACTTTCGCGGTTTAATCTTTCTCGTGCTGAAATTAAACAAGATTCTCCAGTGTCTTGGACTTGAGTTTCATTGACAGCATGCTTATGCTGGAAGGCGGGTGGG
Source organism: uncultured Desulfobacteraceae bacterium (assembly GCA_964436665.1). Taxonomy (GTDB): domain Bacteria; phylum Desulfobacterota; class DSM-4660; order Desulfatiglandales; family B25-G16; genus CAYTDY01. Next base: position 2,446 of record CAYTDY010000316.1, on the reverse strand, counting down.
ATTCCCGTAGAAAAAATCTCACCTAATTTTCGAACGTATCTTTCTTGTAAGTTTGAATAAATCTCATTTGAAAAAACCATGCCAATAAGAGAAGTATCAGAAAGGTTTCCTTCCATTCTTTCCTTC